>NZ_JASJVS010000008.1:0-92833 GCF_035019605.1 Undibacterium sp. 5I2
TCTGCTGCTTGCAGAGCTTGGAACTGAGGAAGCATTCCAAGCTGCGTCTTGTACTTCGTTGCAACGTAGCGCGATGCTTTGCGCTCAGTCTGGTCAAACGAGCTTTTTCAAGCTCCGGCCTTGAGGCCGGGGTAATTGACGGCAGGCGTCCTGGTTAATGTGTGCACGCAATAGCTGGTCTGATGCTGCGGTGTCGCACTTCTCTTTCGCGCGCTGTGGCATTCAGTCTCACACAGATTGTGGACTGCTCGAAGTAAAAATAACATTCAAAAAATAACCGCGGTCATCATTGCCGAGCTTGCCGACGCTGTAGATTACTGCAAATTAAGCAAGCCATCGAGGCCGACGAAATTGAACGCCAGATCGGCCCGGGCGCGCACCACCGGTTTGGCGCGGAAGGCCAGTGACAAACCGGCGATGCCCATCATCTGCAAATCATTGGCCCCGTCGCCCATGACGATGGCAGCGCTGCTCGGCACCCCAAGTTCAGCACAGATGCGCGCCACGGTCGCCTGTTTTTCTTGGGCGTCGACGATACTGCCGATGACGCGGCCGGTCAGCTTGCCATCGGCAATTTCGAGCACATTGGCGTGCGTGAAATCGAGCCCCAGGCGCGCTTGTATGCGTTCGGTAAAGAAGGTGAAGCCTCCCGATACCAGTAAAGTTTTCAAGCCGGCTTGGCGCGCCGCGGCGAGCAGGGTTTCGGCGCCAAGCGAGAGCTGCAGACGTTCATCGTAGACACGTTGCAGGGCCGTGGCATCGAGACCTTTGAGCAGGGCGACGCGACGGATCAAACTTTCTTGAAACTCCAATTCGCCACGCATGGCGGCTTCGGTAATTTCTGCCACTTGCGGCTTCAAGCCCTGCATGTCGGCGATTTCATCGATGCACTCTATCGTGATGAGGGTGGAATCCATGTCCATGGCCAGCAGTTTGAACTCGCTCAGTACCAGCGGCTGCTGCAATACACTCAGATCGACCGCCGCCGCATGGCAGCGTTGCTCGATGTCGGCGCGCAGTGCTGCAGTCAGTTGCACGCCATGCAGACGCATCGCGTAGTCATTGAGTACTTCGCAGCGGCTCGCGGCGCACTCAGTGGCAATGGCCGCTGTCAGTGCGCTGTAGTTGCGGTGCGGCTGTAAGGATTGCAGAGTCAGTTGGCTGGTAGTCATGAATGTAAAGCTTTAAGGGTGAGTTTGAGTTGCGCGACGCGGCTGGCCAGATCGGGCATGTTGGCGGTGATGCGCAATTTATCCTGGCCGTTGAGTCGAATATGTTTATTTTTTTGTACCAGCTCGATGATGCGCATCGCATCAATCGGTGGTTGTGCTTCAAATTGCAGCGTCGCGGCCTCGCCATGGGCATCGATTTTCAGGATGCCCAAGGGTTTCGCGGCCACGCGCAGTCGGTGCGTTTCCAGTAAGGCCTTGACTTGCTCCGGTAATTTGCCGAAGCGGTCGATCATCTCTTCTTGCATGTCATCGATGGCGGCGGCTTTGCTGCAGTTAGCCAGACGCTTATAGATCGATAAGCGTTCATGGACGTCACCGCAAAAGTCGTTCGGCAGCAGTGCTGGAATATGCAAATTAATTTCAGTGGTGCTGGCCAGCGGCGCGGCGAGATCGGGTTCTTTGCCATTTTTCAGGCACCGCACCGCTTCGCTGAGCATGTCGGAATACATTTGAAAGCCAATTTCATGCATTTCCCCCGATTGATTGTCGCCCAAGACTTCACCGGCACCGCGGATTTCCAAGTCATGCATGGCGAGGTAAAAGCCGCTGCCGAGTTCTTCCATTTGTTGAATCGCTTCGAGTCGACGACCGGCTTGTTTGGTCAAACTTTGCACATCGTGAACCAACAAGTAGGCATAGGCCTGATGATGCGAACGACCGACGCGGCCGCGCAGTTGGTGTAACTGTGCAAGACCGAACTTATCGGCGCGGTGCATGATGATGGTATTCGCGGTAGGGACGTCGATACCGGTTTCGATGATGGTGGTGCAGAGTAAAATATTATGACGCTGGGCGACGAAGTCACGCATGACTTTTTCCAGATCACGCTCATGCATCTGACCATGTGCGACCACCACGCGCGCTTCCGGCAGCAAGGCTTCCAGCATGGCTTTGCGGTTTTGTATAGTCTCGACTTCATTGTGCAAGAAATACACTTGGCCGCCGCGTTTGAGTTCGCGCAGACAGGCTTCACGAATGACCGAGTTGTCTTCGCTGCGCACGAAGGTTTTAATGGCCAAGCGTTTCTGCGGTGCCGTGGCGATGATGGAAAAATCGCGCAAGCCTTCCAGCGCCATGCCCAGCGTGCGCGGAATCGGCGTGGCGGTGAGCGTCAGGACATCGACTTCGGCACGCAAAGACTTGAGCGCTTCCTTCTGACGCACGCCGAAACGGTGTTCTTCATCGATGATGACTAAGCCTAGACGCGAAAATTTGACGTCGGCCGACAGCAATTTATGCGTGCCGATGACGATGTCGACGGTGCCGTCGCCCATGCCCTTGATGGCCAGATTGATTTCCTTACCGCTGCGGAAACGTGATAACTCGGCGATTTTGACCGGCCAATTGGCAAAGCGATCGGCAAAAGTTTGCGCATGCTGCTCGGCCAGCAGCGTGGTCGGGGCCAGAATCGCTACCTGTTTGCCGCCCATGACGGCGACGAAGGCGGCGCGCAGCGCCACTTCGGTCTTGCCGAAACCGACGTCGCCGCAGATCAGCCTATCCATAGGCTTACCAGACACCATGTCATCGATGACGGCGCGAATCGCAGCAGCTTGATCGGGCGTTTCTTCGAAGCCGAAACTATCGGCAAAGGCTTGGTAATCTTTGACTGAATAATCGAAGGCATGCCCAAGGCGCGCCGCGCGCCGGGCATAGAGATTGAGCAGTTCGGCGGCGGTATCGCGAATTTGTTGCGCCGCCTTGCGCTTGGCTTTTTCCCACTGACCGGAACCGAGACTGTGCAAGGGCGCGTCTTCCGGGGCGGCACCGGAATAGCGCGATATGACGTGCAATTGCGCTACCGGTACGTAGAGTTTGGTATCTTTGGCATATTCCAGATACAGGAATTCGGTATCGCCTTCACCCAGATCCATGCTGATCAAACCCATGTAACGGCCGATACCGTGGTTGCTGTGTACCACCGGGTCGCCGATCTTGAGTTCCGACAGGTCGCGCACCATATGCTCGACTTCGGTGGGCGCTTCTTGTTTTTTACGGCCGATGCGCTTGCCGCTGCCGGCATACAATTCGGCTTCGGTAATGAAGATGCTGCTCTGGCCCAGTTGGAAGCCGCTGTGCAGTGGCGCGACGCCGAGCATGAGTTTGGCGTCGCCGGTGATGAAATCAGCATAGCCCTCGCACAGCGTGGGCTGGAGATTGAATTCATTGAAATACTGTTGCAGCGTTTCGCGGCGGCCCAGGGTTTCGGCACAGATCAGCACGCGCGCGGCATTCCCGAGCAGGAAGGCGCGTAAATTTGTCAGCGGATCATCGGCGCGGCGGTTGACGGCGATGTCCGGTAAAAATGCCGAGATCTCTGAGGCTGCTGCGCCTTTTTCTACTGCTGCGACGGCCCAGCGTGCACGGCCTTTGAGTGCCGTGAAAAAATCTTCATCGCGTAAGAACACGGTTTCCGGTGCCAAGACCGGACGTTCGCGGTCGGCTTTGAGAAATTGGTAGCGCGAACGGGTATCGGTCCAGAAGCGCGCAATCGCATCATCGACATTGCCGATCAGCGCAAAATGCGGTTCGGCCGGTAAATAATCGAACAAGCTGGCGGTGTCATCAAAAAACAGTGGCAAGTAATATTCGATGCCGGCCGAAGGAATGCCATTGCTGATGTCTTTGTAAATCGATGAGCGCGACGGGTCGCCCTCAAAACGCTCGCGCCAGCGACTGCGAAAGGCCGTGCGCGCCGCTTCATCCATCGGGAATTCGCGACCTGGCAGCAACCGCACTTCCGGTACCGGATACAGTGAGCGCTGGGTATCGGCGTCGAAAGTGCGGATCGATTCGATGGTGTCGCCGAACAGATCAAGCCGGTAAGGCAGTGGCGAACCCATGGGGAACAGATCGATCAAGCCACCGCGTACCGAATATTCACCGGGTGACATGACTTGATGGACGTGGCCGTAACCGGCTAAAGTCAGTTGGGTTTTCAGTTTGGCTTCGTCGAGCGTGTCACCTTTTTTGAAAAAGAAGGTGTAAGCGGCCAGAAACGCCGGTGGTGCCATGCGCAAGAGCGCGGTGGTGGCCGGTGCCAGCAAGACATCGCAATTACCGTTTTGAATTTCATACAGACTGGCCAAACGTTCCGACACCAAATCCTGATGTGGAGAAAAAGCATCGTAGGGCAGGGTTTCCCAGTCCGGCAGCAAATGACAGCGCAATTCAGCATTGAACCACGGTATTTCTGCCAGTAAACGCTGGGCGTCGCCTGGGTTGGCGACGAACACCGTGAGCATGCGCTGCTGGGCTTTCAATGCTGCCGCCGCTGTCGCTAAAGCGTAGGCGTCGGCAGAGCCGTGCAGCAGGGGAAGGGCCAAGCGTTGGCCTGGTTTGGCGAGAGATTGATTGAAATCGTATGACATTGCGTCTGAAAATGGGGTCCGGTGACAGTGGCGAGGTGCGTAACAGGCTCAGCAAGGCAATACGCGGTTAAAATGATGGTCTCATTATAAACGAAGGGGCTGTTGGCGTTGCGCCAGCCTTGATAACTGATTCATGACACCAGCTTTGCCCTCAGCGGCCCGCTATATCGCCCTCATTCCAGCCGCCGGCGTCGGTGCTCGGATGGCTGCGGCATGCCCCAAGCAATACCTCGATATCGCCGGTCAAAGCATGTTGCAGCATACGGTCAATGCCTTCTTGGCCAGTCCGGAGATCAGCCATACCTATGTCGTGGTCAGTCCCGGCGATGCGTATGTTGACACGCAGTTGGCCCCCGCCGAACACTTGACGTTGCTGCGCTGTGGCGGGGCCACGCGCCGCGATACCGTCAGTAACGGCCTCGCGGCCATCCAGGCGGCCGCTGCCGATTGGATACTCGTGCACGATGCCGCCCGCCCCGGTGTGCACCGTGGCTTATTGAAAAAATTAATCGACGCCGTCGGTAATCATGCCGTCGGCGGTTTGCTGGCTTTGCCGGTGGTCGATACCGTCAAGCGCGTGCGCGACGGCCGGGTCGAAACGATTGCGCGCGACGGCTTGTGGCTGGCGCAAACGCCGCAGATGTTCCGTTGCGCTTTGTTGCAGCAAGCGCTGGCGCAGGTCGAACAGGTCACCGACGAAGCCAGTGCGCTCGAAGCGGCCGGCTATACGCCGCTGCTGATTGCAGGGCATGCCTGCAATCTGAAGGTGACGGTGCCGAGCGATTTGCTGCTGGCGACAGAATATTTGAAATTACACCGTGAAAACGAAGGAATGTTTGATGAAAAATAAGATGCTGCCGTTTCGTATAGGGCAAGGTTACGATTGCCACGCTTTGGTTGGCGGACGCCGCCTGATTATCGGCGGGGTGGATATTCCACATAGCACCGGTTTGCTCGGGCACTCCGATGCCGATGTGCTGTTACATGCGATTACCGATGCGATTTTCGGCTCGGCCGGTCTCGGTGATATCGGTCGTCATTTTCCTGATACCGATGCAAATTTTGCCGGGGCCGATTCACGCGTTTTGCTGCGCGCAGCAGTGCAGCGTTTGCATGCGGCCGGTTATGTGATCGGTAATCTCGACGCCACCATCATTGCCCAGGCGCCGAAAATGGCCCCGCATATTCCGACCATGGTGGCCAAGATTGCAGCCGATTTGCAAGTTGAGCCGGAACAGGTCAATATCAAGGCTAAGACCAATGAAAAGCTCGGCTATCTCGGGCGCGAAGAGGGCATTGCTGCCGAGGCGGTCGTGTTGGTGTTGCGCGCCACCGAGTGAGGCGTGACGAATTGGATGATCAACGGTAATCGGAGAAAAAAATGGAACGAGAAAGCTTAAAACAATTACTGAGCCAATTGCATGCAGAATTGGCCGATGGGGCGGCGGTTGACGGTGAACTCCAAGCTTTGCTGGTCAAGCTCAATAAAGACATTGTCGACGTGATCAATGCCACGCGCATTCCCGATGATCCGGTGTATTCGGCCTTGAGCGAACGTTCGATCGCCTTGTCGGCGCAATTCGCCGCCGAGCATCCTAAGTTGGAGCCGGCCTTGCGCGAGTTGGCGGCGATGCTGGCGAAAATTGGCGTCTGAAGAGGCTCAATCGAACTGAAATTCCACCGGCGGTTCGTCACCGGCCAGTGCGCCTGAATTGACTGGCAAGCCTTCGCCGGCGCGTACCAGCGGGTCGGCGTGTTCATACACATTCGGGCAGCCGGTGGCAGCGATCAGGGCTTTGACGATGCTGACTTTCCAGGCGTCGACGGCGGCTGACTGAAATTGACAAACCAAATAACCGGGGGTGCTGCCGTAATGATCGACCAGTAAGCCGGGCAAGTGGTCGGCTTCGGCATGGATCAAACGTTGCGCTGCCAAGGCGCCGCTTTTCGGTGCGCGCGGTTTGGCCAAGGCGGCTTGGACACGGCGCTTGATCATGGCATGGTCGATCGCTTCCTTTTCATCGAGACTCCAGATGCGCGCGCGGATCTGCGATTTCGGGCTCCAGCCGGCACGTGCCAGGAATTGGCCTGAAGAAGAGCGCACCAGAGCGGTACCGCCCGGTTTGATTCTTTCTTCGAATTTACCATCGATGCGCGCGATCGCGGAGAGGTAAATCCACGGCTGTCCGGCCAGCACTGCCTTCTCTTTGCCTTGTTGAATAGTAATGATCAGCATTGCTGCTCCTGTCTGGGGTGGGGAGGAAGGCTGCGGAATATACGCTGTTTGCTCAAAACATGCTCGAAAATTTTTCATTTCAGTGCGGTTTTGAGCCGATATTGTGGCGCTCATGCTGCAGTTTCGGCGCGCTCTGTTACAATGCGGCTTCAGGCCAGCAGGCCCGATGTATCCCTGCGCCGCTCCTATGCTCATTACTTATCTTACATTGCCATGCAAATTACTCCTAATTCCGTTGTCAGCCTGAATTACTCTATGTTCAATGCCGAAGGCGCAATCATCGATCAGAACCACGAGCCTATCGTGTATCTGCATGGTGGTTACGATAACATTCTGCCAGCCGTCGAAGCTGCCTTGGATGGCAAGCAAGTTGGTGACAAAGTGTCGGTTACACTGACGCCGGAACAAGGCTTCGGTGAAATCGATCCGACTGCCGTGCGCGAAGAGGAAATCGGCGTGTTTCCACCCGATATCGAAGTCGGCATGATGTTTGAAACACGTGATCCGGAAACCGAAGAAACCATGCAGTTCCGGGTTATTTCCATCGACGCCGGCATCGTTACTGTCGACAGTAATCATCCGCTGGCCGGCATGACCATCCGTTTCGATGCTGAAGTGCTCGAAATTCGTGCGGCCAGTGATGAAGAAGTGGTACACGGCCACGTCCACGGCGAACACGGTCATCAGCACTAATTTTTTCCGGCGGCAGCACGCTGCTGTCGCCGGCTTTGCTGCATGGCATCGGCATGGCCGGAGAAAAAGCCCATGAAAGATCATTATTTAATTCTTGGCATTGCGCCCAATGCGACGCTGGCCGATATCAAAAAAGCGTTTCGCATCAAGGCGGCTGAATTTCATCCCGACCGCAACGCTTCCGAGCTCGCCCCCGAGAAATTCCATGCCGTCCGTCAGGCCTACGAAGTGTTGTCGGATGATGCGGCGCGTGCTGCCTACGATGAAAACCGACGCCGCAACCTGCTCGATGACCCGTTGGCGACGGCGGGCGAAATTTGGCAGCATTATTTATCAGGAGTATTGCAGTGAAATTATCGCGTTTTTTTGAAGATTTGATGTCGGTGTACAACGCTGAAATCGAAGATCTCAAGACTGATTCCGAAGGCAAGAACGTTCTCAAGACCAGATTGCGCGAAAAAGGCGAGCAATTGCCTTTGTTGCTGCCGATGATGAGCACGAATCCGGAAATGCTGGCCTCGGCCTTCCATCTCGGTTTCATCTTCATGAACCCGCTGGCACTCGAGGCCCTGACTGCCAAAGAAGGCAATCAATTGCCGAGCTGGAAAAGCTTGGCGGCGGCGGTCAAGCTCGAACCTTGGGCCGAAAATTTGGCCACTGTCGTGCTCAAACATGTAGGTGGCGACCAATTCCTCGTCATCGCGGCGGCGCTGGAATATCTGCAACGCGGCCATCAGGCACGCAAACACAGTCCCACCAATACTCTGGAAGATGACGAAGATCAGGATGCCCATGATGCCGATGGCGAACTGAAAGAAAACGGCGACCTCGATGGGAATTACGGGCGTCATGGCCGCGACGATGGCGACGATGGTGATGACTACGATCTTGATGAAGCCGGGGCCGACTGGCTGGCTGAGCAAGGCTTTGACCGTAAAGAATAAGGACACGCGATGAGCTTGTTACCCGCATTAATTGAAGCACAAAGTCTGATTCAAGCCGGCGACATCGCCGCTGCCGAATCAGCGCTGGCGAATATCGCCGAAACCGAAGGCGATAAGGCCTTGGTGGCAGCACTCGATAGTTTTCCACCGAAAGATTTATTGGCGATCATCCGCGAATATGACGCCTCGAAAGAATCCTTGGTCAATCTGGTGGTAACACCGGAGCAGTTTGCCCAAGCCGTGGTGCTGGAGCGCCGTTACGGTGATCAAACCCACGAACAATTGCGTGGCATGGTCAATTCCGTGATCTTCCGCGATGGTGCTGATCCGGCTGAATTTCTGTATGAAATCGCCGAAGTTGAAGGCGGCTACGATGCCTTGGTTGATTATCTGCTCGATCGCACGCAAATGGTCGAGCACTTCTATCGCTATGCTACCTTTGACCTCTACGAGTACGGCGATGGTGCCAAGACCGAGGCCTTGGAAGACGATTTGATGACGATCGGTCGTGATCGTAACGAGGAAAGCGGCCCGCCTTCGGATATGGCGAATCTGGAAGACCGCGACTGGATGCAGGTTACGTATATCCTGCGTTACGAATTGCCGGAAATTTTCCGCGAAGTGTTAATGAAGCTGCGCGCGCGCTATCAAGCTTATCTGGCTAATTTACAGCAGGATGAGCTTGAGAGCTTGGTCGCTGAGCCGGAAGAAGATGAGCGTCCGAAGAATAATGACGATGGTGACGACAAGGATGATGAGGAATCAGCGCTGTAAGCTGCCGCACTTGTGCCACATTGTGTTTGATCATGCCGGGTGCGTACTGCTTTGCCCGGCATTTTTTTTGAGATTTGTAAAGCGACTATGGCCGACACTACTTACGACCTTGCACTCAGTGATCAACGGCCGTTTTTCGAAACGGCCCTGCGCCACGGCGTGCGCCAAGCGATCATTCCCAGCAGTAAGCTGACCGCCATGCAGAGCGAAGCGCCCAAGGGCATCGTGCAAATTGCCACTGCCTTCGGCAGTCCGTATCTGCGGCCGGAAATTGAAGCAGCGCGTAAGCGCATCGTCAATCTGGCCAGCTTGTACCTGATCGAAACCAGTGGCGGCGAGCTCGATGTCGCGGCCAAACTGATCCGTGACAACACCTTCCTCACGCTTTCGCGCGGTGGTTCCGGCTTGCTGAAAGCTTTGTTTGCTTTACCTGAATATGCCTTGCTCGGGCGTGCAACCAAGGGGCCAGTCGAAGACTTTTTGGAAGTCTGGTCGCTGCGTGATAAACCGTTTGATTATCGTCAGGCGTTGAAACAGCGCCGTCTGAATGCGCTCGAAATCGAAGCCGGCTTCTGGTTCGGCGAATTTCTCGGGGCCACGCGCGAGCAATTGCGCGAAGAAGATGTCGAGGCTTCCTCGGTAGTGCGTTCCGGTTTGCTGCTGCTGATTTACGGTAATGATGAAACCCGGCTCGACAATCAAGTCGAATTCGCCACCCTGCTCGAAACCATCCGCAACTTGCCGGCCATCCGGCGCAAGCAGGCTTTGGCGACGGTGGATCTGAGTGATATTCCAGCCGCGTTTGCGGAGCTGGTCGCGAGCATGCTGGCAGAAATCAAGGCGCACGATTTACCCTTGTTACAAGATAAAAAAATTCCGCTCGACAAATTGGTGTTCGCCTTAAAAGATCAATACTACTTCGGCCATCACGATATCGATGATACCTCGGCGTATGATGCCTTAGTCTCGAAGGAGTGGACTCGCCTGACTAAGGGGCAGACCGATGTCGACTCGCTGATGACACTGTTTCTGTGCATCGCTGCTGGCGTTGCACCAAAAACCAGTATCAGCGAACGCGCTGCCAAAGCCTTGGTCAAGCAATTGCGCGAACAAGGCTTCGAGCCGGCGCGTACCAGTGCTTGGATCGCTGCGTCGGCACCACATGAAAAGCAAGAAGGCTTGCTGGAAGATTGGAATAACTTCATCGAGGAAGCGAATAATTATCTGCTCGATGATTGGGATGTCAATTACAGCGGTGCGATGCGCTTTTTGTCGCTGCATTGTCATTTGCTCAGAGCCGCAAAATAAGCCGGTAAGGAAGGCGCGTAGTGTATCTGCGCCTCCTATCCCTGAGCGCAAATTTCAGACCAACAAGCTGCCGTCTATGCAAGTCACGGCTTGGCCGCCGACGGTGATGCGCTCGCCAGTGATTTGCAAGCGTATCTGGCCGGCCCGGCCCAAGATCGCCCCTTGGCTGGCACGCAGTGCGCTGCCACCTGCTGGTACTTGGCCAGTGTGGCGCAGATACACGGCGACGCCGCCATTGCCGCTGCCGCAGACCGGATCTTCATTGACGCCGGCCGCCGGGGCAAATGCGCGCACTTCAAAATCGGCCGGACTGCCCTCTGGAGAGGCACCGAAAATCACGACACCGCTGCGCTGTGCGGCGCTGTCTTGGCGGCGCATGCGTTCAAAATCAGGGCGGCAAGCCAGCACACTGGCGGCATCCTGGCATTGCGCCACGATCCAGCGCGGGCCGATATCGATCAGCAGTGGTGGGCGTGCAGCCGCGCAGGCGATGCCGAGGGTGTCGCCGAGTTCCTGTATCTGGTCGGCGCTGAGCGTGCTGATCTGCGCCGGCGGCAAATCAAAGGCAATCCACGCCGGGCCGTCGGGCTGCAGGCTGATGCTTAGACGTATCAAGCCGGCGCTGCATTCTTGCACTAAGATGCCATTTTTAGCATGGATCAGACCGGCTTCGAGCAGTGCGTGGGCCGTGCCTATGGTCGGATGGCCGGCGAACGGCAACTCACTGTGCGGGGTAAAAATCCGCAGACGATAATCGGCGGCGGCATCACTGGCCGGTAATACGAAGGTGGTTTCGGAGAGATTGGTCCAGTTGGCGATTTGCTGCATTTGCGCATCAGAGAGGCCGCTCGCATCGAGTACCACGGCGACCGGATTGCCTTTGAAACGGGTTTGGGTGAAGACATCGACTTGCTTGTAGCGGTAACTGCGCATGCAAAAAACTCCTGATAAAAAAACGCGCCGAACTTCGGCGCGTTTCATCATACTTGGTTTTGCTTTGCGGCACCATCTGTCGCCGCGCTGTTGCAAACTCCTGTTACAAACTCAATTCCAGTACGGCGCGGCTGACTTCCAGTGTTACTTCGCGCTGCTCGCCGAGTGCGATCATGCGATGCTCGCTCAGTGCGGCCAACACGGCCGGTACATGGCTGGCATCGACGGAGTAATCGCGCAAACGGGTTTTGACGCCCATTTGTTCGAAGAAGTCTTGAGTTTTGGCAATGGCGGCATCGATGCGCGTGTCTTCGTCGCCGTCACGCAAATTCCAGACGCGTTCGGCATATTGCAGCAATTTCGCGCGTTTCGATAATTTACGCACGCGCATCATGCTTGGCAAAATAATGGCCAAGGTTTGCGCATGGTCGATGCCATGCAAGGCGGTTAATTCATGCCCAATCATATGGGTGGCCCAGTCTTGTGGCACGCCGGTAGCGATCAAGCCATTGAGGGCCATGGTGGCACACCACATCAGATTGGCGCGGACATCGTAGTCTTCCGGATTAATCAGTGCTTTCGGGCCTTCTTCGATCAGGGTTAGCAGCAAGCTCTCGGCGAAACGGTCTTGTACCGGCGAATTCACCGGGTAAGTCAGATACTGTTCCATCACGTGAACGAAAGCATCGACCGCACCATTGCCGACTTGACGCACAGGCAAGGTGTAGGTAGTCAGTGGATCGAGTACGGAAAATTTCGGAAAGCAGTGCGGGCTGGAAAAGGCCATCTTGGCTTTGATCGATTTGCGCGTCACCACGCCGCCGGAATTCATTTCCGAGCCAGTAGCCGGCAAGGTCAGGACGCTGCCGAATGGCAGGGCGCGCGTGATATTGCTGCCACGTTTTTCCAAAATCGCCCATGGCTCGGCGCCTTCGAACAGCGCTGCAGCGGCGATGAATTTGGTGCCATCGATGACGGAGCCGCCGCCAACTGCGAGCAAGAAATCGATATGACCCTTGCGGATGATTTCGACTGCCTGCATCAGCGTTTCATAGCTGGGATTCGGTTCGATACCAGTGAATTCGGTGACGCTGCGATTGCCGAGTGCAGCCATGACTTGTTCAAACACGCCATTTTTCTTAATGCTGCCACCACCGTACAAGAGCATGACCTTGGCATCGGCCGGGATTTGCTGATTCAAATCGGCAATGCGACCTTTGCCGAACAGGATATGGGTAGGATTGTAGAAATTAAAATTGAGCATGTGTAAGTTCTCCCTAAAGACCCATCTTAGCGCAATTTGGCAAAAGCGACCGGCCGTGCGTTTTTTTTAGTTGGCCAAGAACAAGAATACCGTCGGTTTTTTATGGAAATCCGGCGCTTGTTGCTTGCTCAAAGCTTGTTTCCACTCGGCGGCACTGCGGGTTTGTATCGATTCTGTGGCCAAGCTCAGATCGGTCGCGACGCAGAGCAAGGTGCTCGGGGCGCAGTGCGTGGCCAGGGCTTCGAGCATGGCGATGTTGCGATACGGGGTCTCGATCAATAATTGCGTCTGTTGTTCCTTGCGCGAGCGTTCTTCGAGTTCTTTGATGCGCTTGGCCCGCAGCGCCGCATCGGTAGGCAGGTAACCGTGAAACGCAAAGCTTTGGCCATTGAGGCCGCTGGCCATTAAGCCCAGCAGTAGCGAGGAGGGGCCGACCAGTGGGCGTACGCGAATGCCACGGGCATGCGCCAAACGCACCAAATTGGCACCAGGATCGGCCACCGCTGGTACGCCGGCTTCCGAGATGAGTCCGACATCATGGCCTTCGAGCAATGGTTGCAGCAAGCCTTGCAGGGCTTGGGCTGGCGTGTTGACATTGAGTTCGGCAATCGAAATTTCTTGCATGGGCAAACGCAAGGGGTGTTGTTGATGCAGAAATTTCAGATAAGCGCGCGTGGTTTTGGCATTTTCAGCAACAAAATGTCCGAGTTGGGACGACATCGCTTGCACGGTAGCGGGGATGATGCTCGCCAATATGTCTGCTGCTTGGGTATCGTTGTCGCCGAGTGTATTGGGTATGAGAAAGAGGGTGCCGGTCATGAGAAGAGGAAATTAATTGAAAAAGCGCACGCCTGCGGCGCGCAACATATCAGTCAGTGCAATCAGTGGCAAACCGGTCAGGGCGGTTGGATCATTGCTATCGATGCCAGCCAGAATGGCGATGCCCAAGCCCTCGTTTTTCGCACTGCCGGCGCAATCATAGGGTTGCTCCAAGCGCAAGTAAGCGTCGAGTTCAGCGTCGCTGAGATCGCGAAAGCGCACGCGCGTGAGCAAATCGGCACTCTGCAGCGCATATGGAGCGTCACTGCGGGTATCGAGCAGGCAGAGGGCAGTATGAAATTCGACTTCGCGGCCGCGCATGAATTGTAATTGCTTTAAGGCGTTTTCGTGATTGCCCGGTTTGCCTATCTGTATCCCGTCTAGGGTGGCAACTTGGTCGGAGCCAATGATTAACGCTGCGCTGTCATGGCCGAGCTGGGCTGCGATCGCTTCGGCTTTTTGGCGCGCTAAGCGCAGCGCGGTGTCGGTAGGGGTTTCGCCGGGCAAGGCGGTTTCGTCGAGCTCGGGCGCCATGCTGGTAAAGGGCAGTTGTAAGCGTGCCAGTAATTCACGTCTATAGGCGGAGCTCGAGGCGAGTATCAGGCGGGCATGGGGCTTGCTGGAGGGCTTACTTTGTGGCATATTTGAAAATTCGGCGCGAAATCGCGCAGCAGTATGGCCCGAGGGCTGAAAAAAAACGGCGTGGCCTTTGACTAACAAGGGCGAGTGCTGTTATTATCGCAGGTTTTCTGGGTTCAAATAATCCTATGCAAGCTTTTGTCATTGATGCGTTCACGTTTTGCCGGCTCGAAGAGCAGCGTTCGGGTAGTCTGCCGATAGCTGATCTGCCCCGTGTTGCGGTCGAAAGTGTTGGCGCAGAAGGCGCTGGCCTGACTTGGTCTTTGTCCGGTGGTAAGGATAAACTTGACCATGCCAAGTTGGTGTTAGCTGTCAATGGCAGTGTGCAGTTGATGTGTCAGCGCTGCTTGACGCCGTTTGCATTGGAAATTGATTCAGAATCCATATTGATACTCGCCAAAAACGAAGCCAGTGCCGATGAAATTGACGCATTGCTCGATGATGACGAGGTTGATGTAGTAGTAGGTAGCAAATCATTCGATGTCATTGCTTTGATAGAAGATGAGGTGTTACTCGCAATACCCCAATCGCCCAAACATGCAGTATGCCCGGATGTCTCGTTGGCTTTTGCAAATTCTACTGCAGGGCTTGACGCAGAAGGCGGTAAAAAAGCTTCACCGTTTGCCGTTCTGAAGAAAATAAACGGGCGTACCTAGTGGCATTATTCTGAAAAAACACTCAGGTCGAAGTATTGTTAGGGATTCTTGACTTGCGGTCAGTGTCGCAGTCAGGTGTGTAAATTTTTAGAAACATTTTTTGAAGTATTAGGAGTTATCATGGCAGTTCAGCAAAACAAAAAATCCCCATCCAAGCGCGGTATGCACCGTTCGCACGATTTCCTGACAGCACCACAGTTGGGTATCGAGCAAACTACTGGTGAAACACATCTGCGTCACCACATCAGCCCTAACGGCTTTTACCGTGGTCGTAAAGTATTGAAAACTAAGAACGACGAGTAATCTCGATTCTTGTTAAAAAAGCGGCGTGACGAGTCTTGTACTTGGCGCCGCTTTTTTTTATACGTTTTTTGCAGAGGGTGCGCAGTACGCGCATGCTCTGCCATTGCTTTTGAATCGATCACCAAAGCAGTCGCGATGTATTTCGAAGAAAGAGCGGTTTTTTTCAAGTAATCATTGCGTTTTGGCAATGAAATTGAATTAAATCAGCACACTGTTTGGTACACTAACTGTTTCGGATAGAAGTGTCGCAATACCACATGACAATAAAAATTTCCATAGACTGCATGGGCGGAGATCACGGGCCTGCAGTTGCCGTGGCGGCCGCTGTCGCCTTTGCCAAACGCGAACCCGATGTCGAATTTCTGTTGGTAGGTCTGACGGCTGTGATTGAAGCGGAATTGAAAAAAAATCACGCCTCTGCCCACACGCGCATGCACATCGTGCACGCCTCTGAGATGGTGGCGATGGATGATCCGATTGAAGTCGCTCTGCGGCGCAAGAAAGATTCATCGATGCGTGTGGCGATCAATCAGGTGAAAGATGGTCACGCGCAAGCTTGTGTATCGGCTGGCAATACCGGTGCCTTGATGGCGGTGTCGCGCTATGTGTTGAAAACCTTGCCTGGCGTCGACAGGCCAGCGATTTCCGGCATCTTGCCGAACCAAAAAAATCTCCCTACTTACATGCTCGATCTCGGTGCCAATGTCGATTGCGAACCGCTGCATTTGCACCAATTCGCCATCATGGGCTCGGCCTTGGTCTCGGCCTTGGAAGGCAAGGAACGGCCGACGATAGGCTTACTCAATGTCGGTGAAGAAGATATCAAGGGCAATGATGTCGTCAAAAAAACCGCGCAGTTGCTGCGGGCCGATCACGAGCGTGGCTTGATTAATTTTTACGGTAATGTTGAAGGCAACGATATTTTCAAGGGCACGACCGATATCGTCATCTGCGATGGCTTTGTCGGCAATGTTACCTTGAAGGCGGCCGAAGGCATGGGACGCTTTGTCAAAACGACTTTTACCGTAGCCTTCAAGCGTAGTCCCTTCACCATGCTCGGTGCGCTGATTGCCCGCTCGGCCTTGAAATCGATCTCGGCCACCATGAATCCTTCCAACTACAACGGCGGTTGCTTGCTCGGGCTGCGTGGTTTGGTCTTCAAAAGCCATGGTGGTGCGGACAAATACAGTTACGAATGGGCGATACAGCGCGCCTTTGATGCGGCCAAAAACGACTTGCTGGCCAGAATCTCCGCGTCGATGGCGAAATTGATGCCGGTCGCCGTACCGCTTGATAACCATGAACTTACAGTACAGAAGATCGCATGACTTTTTTCAGTAAAATTATCGGTACCGGCAGTTATCTGCCGCCAAACAAAGTCAGCAACCAACAACTGGCAGAACAACTCGCAGCAAACGGCGTGGAAACTTCCGATGAGTGGATCGTGTCGCGCAGCGGCATTTCCTTTCGTCATTATGCCGATGCCGATATGCGCTCCAGTGATTTGGCCGTGGCAGCCGCCCGGCAAGCATTGGATGCCGCACAGTTGCAAGGCAATGACATTGATTTGATCATCGTCGCGACCTCAACGCCAGATTTCCTCGGTGGTTTCCCCAGCACCGCCTGTGTGGTGCAAAATAAATTAGGCATCACCAACGGTGCGGCGGCGATGGATGTGCAGGCCGTCTGCAGTGGCTTTATGTATGCCATGGCGGTGGCTGACAGCATGATTAAATCCGGTGCCCACACCAATGTCTTGGTGATCGGCGCGGAAGTGTTTTCACGCATACTTAACTTTGAAGATCGCACCACCTGTGTGCTGTTCGGTGATGGTGCCGGTGCCGTGGTGATGTCGCGTTCCGACCAGCCCGGCGTATTGGCCACCAAGCTGCATGCCGACGGCAGTTACGCCCATATCTTGTGCGTGCCTGGCAATGTGAATAAAGGCATACTCGACGGCAGTGCGTATTTGTACATGGATGGCCCGGCGGTATTCAAGCTGGCCGTTTCGCTGTTGGAAAAGGTTGCCAATGAAGCCTTGGAAATCGCCGGTTTACAGGCACAAGATATCGATTGGATGATTCCGCATCAGGCGAATATCCGCATCATGCAAAGTACCGCGAAAAAAATGCGCATGGGCATGGATAAGGTGATTGTGACCGTCGATCAGCATGGCAATACTTCGGCCGCCTCGATTCCGCTGGCGCTCGATTGTGCGGTGCGTGATGGGCGCGTCAAGCCCGGACATAAAATATTGCTGGAAGGGGTAGGCGGCGGCTTCACTTGGGGTGCTGCCATCGTTGAGATGTAACAGTGTGCGCAGTATTGCGCGCTGCACTGAGAACGGCCGGGCAGGCTATGCTGCGGCCGCTTGTTAATAGACATAGATAAAAATATGAGCCAATTCGCATTTGTTTTTCCCGGTCAGGGTTCGCAAGCCATCGGCATGCTCAACGGTTTTGCCGGCAATGCCGTGGTCGATCAGACTGTGGCGGAAGCCTCGCAAGCATTAGGTTTTGATTTGGCCAAGTTGATCGCCGAAGGCCCGAAAGAGTCGCTCGACCTGACCACCAATACCCAGCCCGTGATGTTGACGGCCGCCGTCGCTTGTTATCGCGCCTGGCTGGCCGCTGGTGGTCCGCCACCGACGCTGGTGGCTGGGCATAGTCTCGGCGAATACTCGGCCTTGGTAGTGGCTGGCGTGATCGCCTTTGCCGATGCCGTGCCGCTGGTGCGTTTTCGCGCGCAAGCAATGCAAGATGCGGTACCGGTCGGGCAGGGCGGCATGGCGGCTATTCTGGGTTTGTCGGATCAAGATGTGCAAGCAGTTTGCCTGGCCGCGGCCCAGGGTGAGGTGGTTGAGGCGGTGAACTTCAATGCGCCAGCCCAAGTGGTGATTGCCGGGCATAAAGCCGCAGTAGAGCGCGCCTGTGAGTTGGCCAAAGCCAAGGGCGCCAAGCGCGCTCTGACTTTGCCGGTGTCGGCACCGTTTCACTCCAGTTTGCTCAAGCCGGCCTCGGATAAATTGCGTGCCTATTTGGCGACGCTGAGGTTTTTGCCGCCGACCATAGCGCTGATCAATAATGTCGATGTGGCGATCGAAACCGACCCTGTGGCGATCAAGGATGCGCTGGTACGTCAAGCGGCCAGTCCGGTGCGTTGGGTTGAGTCGGTGCAAAAAATGCAAGCCAGTGGTGTCACACATTTGATAGAATGCGGTCCGGGCAAGGTCTTGGCCGGCTTGACCAAACGTATCCATCCGGATCTGAGCGGTGAAGCCATGTACGATCAATTGACACTCGATAAAGTTTTGGGAATGGTAAAATGACGCAGAAATTAGCAAATCAAGTTGCCCTCGTGACCGGTGCCTCGCGCGGCATCGGCAAGGCGATTGCCATGGCACTGGCCGAGGCCGGTGCCAAGGTCATCGGTACGGCCACCAGCGCTGCCGGTGCACAAGCAATTTCCGATTATCTGGAAGCCGTGGCCCCTGGTTGCGGTAAGGGTGTGGCGCTGAATGTGACGGATGTGGCTGGTTGCGGTGCGCTGGTCGATGCCGTGCAAAAAGAATTTGGCAGTTTGTCTATTTTGGTGAATAACGCCGGTATCACGCAAGATCAGTTGGCCATGCGCATGAAGGAAGAGGAGTGGGATAGTGTCATTACTACTAACCTCAATGCGGTGGCGCGCCTGTCACGGGCAGTGTTGCGCGGCATGATGAAGGCCAAGCACGGACGCATTATCAATATCACCTCGGTGGTCGGTTCTTCCGGCAATCCGGGGCAAATGAATTATGCTGCCGCCAAGGCTGGGGTAGCCGGCATGAGTCGCGCCTTAGCGCGTGAAATCGGTAGCCGTAATATCACCGTCAACTGCATTGCACCGGGCTTCATCGATACCGATATGACGCGCGCCCTGACGGACGAACAAAAAACCGCAATTTTGCAGCAAATTCCTATGGGTAAGCTCGGTCGTCCGGAAGATATTGCCGCTGCGACCGTGTTTTTAGCCTCGCCCGATGCGGCATATATTACCGGAACCACGCTGCATGTGAATGGCGGTATGTACCTGGCCTAATTGGTTTTGTGGTAAATTGCCAGTCTTTTCTCTGGAATTAGCCGGAGTTGCGACTGGGAATTGAGAATATGTTCTTTTTGCCTGCAAACCTGCTAAAATGCGCGCACTTTCTGTAAGCCCTTATTTTTGATTTTTTCACTGGAGATACACATGTCCGATATCGAACAACGCGTTAAGAAAATTGTCGCTGAACAACTGGGTGTGGCTGAAGCTGACATCAAAATCGAATCCTCTTTCGTTGATGATCTGGGTGCGGATTCCCTCGATACAGTTGAATTGGTGATGGCCCTCGAAGACGAATTCGAAATGGAAATCCCTGATGAACAAGCAGAAAAAATTACGACAGTGCAACAAGCTGTTGACTACGCTACGGCGCACGTCAAGGCGTAATTCTTTACCCCGTTTTTCAAACCCAGGAGAAGCGCTTGAGTCGTACGCTTAAACGTCGTGTCGTAGTCACCGGACTCGGTTGTGTCTCACCAGTCGGCAACACTGTTGCCGCTGCATGGGAGGCGGTCAAAGCTGGTCAGTCTGGTATTGCTACTATTACTAAGTTTGATGCCACTCCGTTCACCACGCATTTTGCCGGTGAAGTGAAGGGTTTCAATGTCGAAGAGTACATGCCGGCAAAAGATGCTCGCAACATGGACAGCTTCATCCACTTCGGCATCGCTGCCGGGATGCAGGCTTTCCTTGATTGTGGCTTGCAGGTAACTGAAGAGAATGCTGAGCGTATCGGTGTCATCGTCGGTTCCGGCATCGGCGGCTTGCCGCTGATCGAAAACACCAAGGAAGTGCTGATTGAACGCGGTCCGCGTCGTATCAGCCCATTCTTTGTGCCGGCCTCGATCATCAATATGATTTCCGGTCATCTGTCGATCAAATACGGTCTCAAGGGACCGAATCTGGCGATCGTGACTGCGTGTACTACGGGCCTGCATTGCATCGGTTCGGCGTCACGGATGATTGAGTATGGCGATGCCGATGTGATGATTGCCGGTGGCGCAGAGTCGACCATTTCTCCTTTGGGGCTCGGTGGCTTTGCTTCTGCGCGGGCTTTGTCTTCGCGCAATGATGATCCGGCTACCGCTTCCCGACCGTGGGATAAGGACAGGGACGGGTTCGTACTCGGTGAAGGTGCCGGCGTGATGGTGCTGGAAGAGTATGAGCATGCCAAGGCACGCGGTGCACGTATCTATGCCGAGGTGATCGGTTTCGGCATGAGTGGCGATGCGTATCACATTACCTCGCCAAGTATGGATGGACCGCGCCGCAGTATGGTCAATGCGCTCAAAAATGCCGGTATCAATGGCGATCAGATTGATTACCTCAACGCGCACGGTACCTCGACGCCGTTGGGTGATAAAAATGAAACCGATGCGATCAAGGCAGCATTTGGTGCCGATGCTTACAAGCTGACCGTCAATTCCACCAAATCCATGACCGGGCATTTGCTCGGTGGTGCAGGCGGTTTGGAAGCCTTGTTCACGGTGCTGGCTTTGTATAATCAAATTTCGCCGCCGACGATCAACATCTTCAATCAAGATCCTGAATGCGATCTTGATTATTGCGCCAACATTGCGCGTGATATGAAGATTGATTACG
The DNA here is from genome assembly GCF_035019605.1 of Undibacterium sp. 5I2. Classification (NCBI taxonomy): domain Bacteria; kingdom Pseudomonadati; phylum Pseudomonadota; class Betaproteobacteria; order Burkholderiales; family Oxalobacteraceae; genus Undibacterium; species Undibacterium sp. 5I2. The sequence continues at coordinate 20,855 of NZ_JASJVS010000008.1, forward strand.
CGATGAAAAATTCGTTTGGCTTCGGTGGAACGAATGGTACTTTGATTTTTGCTAAGGTCTGAGTTTTAGCAGCGCGCTAAACTGTCTGCAAAAAAGCACTTCGCTTCCCGCTGGGAACGAAGTGCTTTTTTTTGTTTGAGACAATGATCATGAGTATCGCACTGCAAATCCGTCTTGAGGCTTCGCGCCGCTTGCGCAACTGGCTGCTGTTGGCCTGTGCGCTGGCTTTAGTCAGTGTGCTGTTGTACTTGGCGCACTGCTACTCCGGGGCCTGCCACCGCTGGCCCAGTGCCGCCTGGCTGAGTCTGCTCGTGCCGGTGCTGGCTGGCGTGCAACTGCGGCGCTTTTGGCGCCGACAGACTCCGCTGGTGCTGTGTATTGATGCAAAAGGGCGAACATCGTTGTATTTTATATACAAAAATGGTGATTTCAGTCCGGCGGTGCCGGTCAGACTGGCGCCGCACAGCATTTTTTGGAATAGTTGTCTGGTCGTGCATTGGCTGCTGCCCGATGATACGCATCTGTGCCGCATTATTTTGCCGGACGCGCTGACAGCGGGCAGTTTTGCGCGTTTGCGTTTAAGTCTGTTATGGATACAGCGGCAGCATGAGCTTTGGTAATTGAAGAAAAGCGAGGAAAAGCGGGAACTTTTTTGACAACAGCGACTCTATGAAGCAGACAGTGGTGATGGTCGCGCTGCTAAGCCTAAGTTTTAAGCTATTTTGCACAGTTTTTGCAGCGACCGACATCCAAACACACAGAGCCGTTAAAGGTAGAAAAATACAGGGATGATTGAGTGACGACAGAGCGCGAGATAGACCATCTTTTGGTCGAGCGCGTGCAGCGTGGTGATAAAAAAGCATTTGAGCTTCTGGTTTCCAAATATCAAAGGAAACTGATGCGGCTCGTGTCTAGGCTCGTCTATGATCATGCCGAAGCGGAAGATGTTGTGCAAGAAGCCTTTATCAAAGCGTACCGGGCGCTACCTAATTTTCGCGGTGACGCGGCGTTTTACACTTGGCTCTATCGAATTGGCATCAATACCGCGAAAAACCACTTGGTCACGCAGGGGCGTAAAGCGCCGACCTCGACCGAGGCCGACGTCGAACTGGCCGAAACTTTTTCTGATGCCGACGGACTAAGAGATATCAACACGCCGGAATCACTGTTGGCCAGCAAGCAGATCGCCGCTACCGTCAATGCGGCCATGTCGGCTTTGCCGGAAGAATTGCGCAATGCGATTACGCTCAGAGAGATAGAAGGATTAACTTACGATGAAATTGCGCAGGTAATGGTATGCCCGATAGGCACTGTACGCAGTCGGATATTCCGCGCCCGTGAAGCCATCGCTGAGCGTTTGCGTCCTATACTCGGGACCAATCTCGATCAGCGCTGGTAAGCGGCGTGCACTAACAAATATGATTTGAACAGCGCTATCTTGGTAGGAAAAATGAAGAACGACACCTCAAAAAACGAAACTATTTCTGCCCTTGCCGATGGCGAGCTCGACGACGCTGCCATCGCTGCATTGCTGTTGCAGATGGATGAGACCGATGACCGCGCATCGTGGGACCACTGCCATTTGATCGCGGATGCCTTGCGATCGGACGACTTGGCCTTCGAGATGAGCAGTGATTTCAGTGCGCGCTTTGCTCAGCGTTTCGCCAGTGAACCGATATTGTTGATGCCGCATTTACATCAATCGGCAGAACTGCCACGCGCCGCCAAAGCCTCGTTTTTCCGTTCGTATATGGCCGTTGCCGGGGCCAGCGCAGCGGCCTTATTGGCCTTCGTACTGGTGCCGCAATTACTGCATCTCGGTAGTTCTCCCGAGCTGCAAGCCAGTCGCAGCGCCACCCCGACGACGCCAGTGCAACTGGCATCGGCCTCCTTGGTGGCGGCCGATACGATGCTGCTGCAAGCGCAAAACGAGGCGGCCCAGCAGAATGCCGAACGTGAAATGCTGCGCGACCCGCGTATCGACAGCTATCTGATCGCACATCAACGTTTTTCACCTGATATCAGCAATGGCGCGGCGTATGTGACGCATGTGCAGCTGCGTTCGGCGGCGGAGAAATAAGTATTATGCGTGTGTATCGTATGGCTTTCGCCTTGGTGTTGCCGATTTTGATCGCCAGCCTGACCGTATCAGTGGCTTTTGCACTGGAAAATCAGGAAGAAAAACGTGAGATGCAAGGCGTCTTGCGCAAGATGCAAGCGTCGGCGCAGCGCCTTAATTACGCCGGCACCTTTGTGTATCAGCAAGCCAGTCAGATGCGCACCTCGCGCATTACGCATCACGCTGATGCCGCCGGTGAAATTGAAAAACTTGAAATACTCGATGGTCGGCCGCGCGAATATTTGCGTCGTAACGAGGAGGTCAGTTGTTATCTGCCCGATACCAAAACCATACAGGTAGAAAAAAATGTCACGCAAGAAGTATTTCCAGCCCTGCTGACACAAAATGCGCAAGCTTTGCCAGACCTGTACCTGATCAAAAAGGCTGAGGTGGCGCGTGTGGCCGGCTTGGAATGCCAAACCTATCTGCTCGAACCACGCGACGGCGCACGCTACGGTTATCGCCTGTGTTCCGAGAAGCAGTCGGGCTTGTTGTTACGCGCCCAGACGGTGAATGCCAAGAATGAAGTTATAGAACAAATCGCCTTCACCCAAATCAGTATTGGCGATGTCGATAAAAATAAATTGAAACCGAGTTTTCCAAATATTTCGCAATGGCATGTTGAAAATTTGACGGTTGAGTCCAATATTCATTCAGGCTGGCAAGTTACGTCGGTGCCCAATGGGTTTAAAAAAATCAAGGAAATGAAACGTTTGATCGCGACTGCGGCCCCCGGCCAGCCCGGGGCGGCACATCCGGTGATACAGATGATTTTTTCCGATGGTTTGGCCACGATCTCAGTTTTCATCGAACCCGATCATGAAAATCGCAGCGAAGGTAGTCTGCAACAAGGGGCGATGACGATCATGGCGAAACGCCAGGGCCATTATTGGCTCACCGTGGTCGGTGAGGTGCCGGCGGCAGCGATTCATCAGGTGATGAATTCGATAGAATACAAAACCAAGCCTTAAATTCTGAATCCGGAATCCTGAAGTGTATGGAAGAGTGTTGAAGTGTCCTGAAGTTTCTACCAACCAAACTGTCAACAGTTTAAGAGTGAGGCTATGAAAGCAAATCCTATTTTCCCCGCAGAAAAAATTCTCGCGCGTCTGATCGTCAGTCTCTGCATTGGCGTCAGCGCACCGCTGGCCTTAGCAGCGCCGGCAGCCGCAGCAATGGTAAGTGGCTTACCCGACTTTACCGAGCTCGTCGATAGAGCTGGCCCGGCCGTCGTCAATATTCGTACCACTGAAAAATTGTTGTCTGGTGCAGGCGAAGTTAGTTCCGATGACGCGCAGATGCAGGAATTTTTCCGGCGCTTCTTCGGTGTCCCTATGCCTAAACAAGCACCGGCACCACGCGGCCGTAAACCGGCACCGGAAGAAGAAGTGCCGCGCGGAGTAGGGTCGGGCTTCATTCTTTCCGCCGATGGCTATGTACTGACCAATGCGCATGTGGTGGAAGGGGCCTCGGAAGTCTACGTCAAGCTGACCGATAAGCGCGAATTCAAAGCCAAAGTCATCGGCAGCGACAAGCGTACTGACGTCGCCGTGCTCAAAATCGAAGCAAGCAAATTACCCAAGGTAACAATCGGCGACTCCGATAAAATCCGTGCCGGCGAATGGGTGATTGCGATCGGCTCGCCATTTGAACTCGACAATACGGTTACCGCCGGTATCGTCTCGGCCAAGGCGCGCGACACCGGTGATTTTCTGCCTCTGATTCAAACTGATGTTGCCGTCAATCCCGGCAATTCCGGCGGTCCGCTGATCAATATGCGTGGCGAGGTTGTCGGTATCAACTCGCAGATTTACAGCCGCTCCGGCGGCTATATGGGGATTTCCTTCGCCATTCCGATTGACGAAGCCATGCGCGTAGCCGATCAACTCAAAGCTTCGGGTAAAGTTACCCGCGGCCGTATCGGTGTGCAGATCGGTGAGGTCTCGAAAGAAGTGGCGGAATCTTTAGGCTTGCCGAAGGCACAGGGTGCCGTGATCGCGCGAATCGAAGCCGGTTCACCGGCCGAAAAAGCCGGTTTGCAGGATGGCGATGTGATCCTCAAGCTCAATGGTGCGGCAATCGAGAAATCCGGCGATTTGCCGCGTATCGTCGGTGCGATTGCACCGGGTGCCAAGGCCAGCATCACAGTTTGGCGCAAGGGTGCGGTGCGTGAATTGCCGATCACGGTAGCGGAAATGGAAGCGGATAAGCCAGTACCGAAACCAGGTGATAAAAAGAATAAGAAAGAGCCGGATAATCTGCTAGGCTTGGCCGTTACCGATCTCAATGAAGCGCAAAAGAAAGAGCTGCAGTCGGGTGGGGTGGTGATCGAAAATGTCGATGGTCCCGCTGCTGCGGTTGGTTTGAAGGCTGGCGATGTGATTCTGATGCTCAATAACGTCAGCATCAAAGATGCCAAGCAATTCAATGCGATGCTTGCTAAACTCGATGCCAAGAAAGCGGCCGCATTATTGGTCAAACGTGGTGATATCTCGCAGTTCATTCTGCTTAAGCCACAAGCGCAGTAATTCGAGTACTTTCAATGCCCGTCGCTGTGTTTGCAGCGGCGGGCATCTTTTTTTTGCAGCGCCGATGGGTTCAAACCATCGGCCCACGCTTGGCAGTATTATTGGTCGTTGGACTCCAGGTCAGCCGTTTCTACTGGGCGCTGCGCCGATAAGTCTTCGACCGCGTCGCTCTTCGCGAAGCTCACCCATTGATTATCCAATGCCCCCGCACTGCTGTCGCCATTTTCCAAGAACAGGTAGCGGCCGGGCAGGACTTCGTAGCTGCGGACGGTTTCTCGCGGGGCCTTGACCGGTAAATTCACCAAGCTGGCTAATTCCTGGGCGAAGCCATTTGCGCCGCTGCGACTACTGAACAGGCGGATGCTTTCGGCACCACTCTGGGCCAACATGGGCGCAGTCAAGCCGGCCAAGGTTTCGGCAGTGTAGCTGTGCGCACCAGATAAGCTACCGCGAAATTGCGCGCTCTTGCCATCGCTGTCACCGATCAAATTCAATCGTATCGTGCTCGGATCTCCCGTTTCATCCAAAAAGTACTCGAAGCGATAGTCGAGATGTGCGCTGATCGTCGCGCTGTTGGCCAGTTTTTCTGCTTCCGACCAGGCATCGATGCTGCTACGCAGATCGTTACTGTAAACCCGGCGTGCCGTTGCCACAATACCGCTGTCGGGAGCGTCCGGACGGACGGCCATCGCATTGCTCGGGCCGGCCTGATTGTCGGCACGCGCTTGTGCCGTTCCATGGCGCGCCACATTGCCTTCGATTTGCTGTAAGAATTTGTCGTGGAGGGCAGAGAGCCCACCGACTTCCGGGATGGCGTCGAGCGTATGGGAAATGCCGACCAAGCTGAGCTGGCCGAATAACACGTTGCCGGCGTACGGAATCCCGTCGCCTTTAATGAGAAAGTTGCGTACGCGCGAAGCCGCATGTTCGAGCGCCGAGCTGCTGCCGAGTCGGTTCAGTAACTCGTGCTGGATCTCGCGACCGAATTGGGCTGGGTTGAAGGCCGTACACGCCACGGCTTGTTGTGGTGTTGATAACTGCAAGGCTGCATACGCCGCTTCGCCGCCTCCTTTGGAGTGACCGATGAATTTCAACGGGCCATACGTTGCCAATTCAGGAAAGCTGCTGCTGCCTACGGCTTGTCGCAGTTCTTGGGCTAACTGAGCGGCTTGCTTGTAGCTGGCCGGGGTCCGTCCCAGCAGGGCATTCTTGGCATTGGCACCGTATTGCGTCCATGTTATGCCGCGATTCGCCCAGGTGCGTTTAGTCAGATCGCCACCGTAGCTTTGACCGCTGGTTGAACCACCGAACACCAGACGCAGTTCGCGCGTTTCAGCATTGTTAAACACATAGGCGACCAGACCGGTTTTGCTATCGACCATCAGACCGCTGGCGGGATCGAATTCCAATCGCATGCGTTCTGCCAGATAGGCGCTCAGCGCGGTATCCGTGCGCCATTCTGGTAATCGACTCAAATCACCTGAATACGGATAAGCAGCCAGCCGTGCTTCGGTCAGTAATTGCTGGCCTGCACCTTCGCTAGCCCAGTCGAACTGCGTTTTACTATAGACAAATTCACGGCCATTCATTTTTTGAACGTTATTGAAGCAATATTTTTCCAAACCTGGTACGGGCGCACGTTTGAAACGCGTGGCTTGATTTACCAATGTGAGCGTCAAAACGGCTTCGTGTTCTTCGTGGGTTTCGTGCAGATCCAGATTGACACCGGGTGCGAGCGCGAACACCAGCCGGCCGCGCTGCTGTTTTTCATTCACAAACACTAAGCCGGCGGCACGGTCTTCGCTGACATTGGCCTCCTCTTCACCCAGCGACAAGTGCTCATTGGGTAAGCGCACCTGATACACGAAACCGAGTGGCATACTGCGTAAATTGAACAGCATATCGTTTTCTCCCTCGATGCTGTTATTGCCAGCCGGGTGGCCTACCCATTCAGCGGGGATGCGCACGCCGATTGCGCCGGGATTGACTTCGATGAGGGTGACTGGCACCGGCTGTGCCAGTTGCGGCAGCGTGACCTCGCCCGATCCCGGTGAAAACCAAGGCGCTGCGTGACCGGCAGGCGAAAAACGCACACCAACATCAGACATCGTACCCATTGGGATCGGGGTGCTTGTCTCGTCCCAGGCCACGCTCAGGCCAGTCAGTTGGTCAATGCGGTAGGGCTGGCCGTGATAGCTGAGCCCCGGCACGAGCGCGGTGTTGGCGGCCTGAGCGAGTAAGCGAGCTGGGTCGCTGTCAGCGGTTTGCAGACGCGTTTGCACGACATCGTGTCGCTTGAAGATGACTTCGTTGAGTTGCAGTTCGAAAGGCATCTGCCATTTAAGATGGATTTCTCCTTGCTGCGCATGACGCAAAATAAGTATATTGCCGCGTTTGTTGGCAGACCAATCTTCCCAACGCCGTGCATGCAGAGTCAGCTTGCGATGGCCTCGGCGCGGCTTGACGTTCAGCTCCACTTTGCCGGCAAAGCTGTCGGGGATATGTACGGTCTCGTTGTGCAGCGTCGTGATCTGCCAGATTTCATCTGCCGCCGGGTGGACTTCCAGGTAGCTGTTGAGATGGGCATCACGACTACTCTCCTGGGTTGGGGCCAGTTTAAGCACGCCTTTGCTGTTGGCTTTGCTGACGCTGTACTCATGGACGATTCCTTGCACTTGACCAGCTTGCAGCAGCAGCATATCGCTACTGTTGCGGTGGTAGAGTCGGTGTGCCCCGGCTGCGCTTCTGCCGCGGTAGTCGATGTGGCCGTAACGGAATGGTGCGGGCAAGATGCTCCATTGTTCGCGCAGCAGGCCGTCCGGCTGGCGCTCGCTTTCGAGCAAGAAGTTGCCGTGTGCACTGCGCAGCAACAAGACCCCACTCGGTTGATGATTGCTGGTCAGCAGCATTTTCGGCATTTTGCCGATCGCGTTCAGTTGCCGGTAGACCGCTTTGGAAAGCGTATACCAAGGGCTAGACTGTGACGCATGGCCGCCGTTGATCGCGTCGAGAATGTCGGTCGCGTTGTGGTGGTGGTAAGCCTGCACCTCATACTGCTCGCCATTGAGTTTGCCAAATAAAGCCAGGCCGGCTTGATTGTCAATATAGCGGGCCGCATTCGGATGAATGAAGTAAGCGTGTTCGGGTGTGCGTGCCACACAGTATTGCGCTGAAGTGGTGCTGCAAAAACTCAGCGGATTGCGGTCAGACGGCGTCGCCGGTGTCAGTTCCATACAGCGCAATAGCGCTTGGTAGGGCATGGTGCTGCTGACTTTGACGCGCTCTATCAAATAGCCGGAGCGGGCCATTTCGTAATGATGAAAATCGACTTGACCATCGTTGTTGATGATGCGCTCGGTGTAGGGGTTTCCTTTACTTAAACTCAGATAGTGTTCGATCAAGGGCTTCATGGCGAGGACGCGCAAGACACCGAAAGAACTGTCGGGAGCGAATTGAATCCCGTAAAAGCGCAACAGTTGCCCCAGGCTAGGCGGATTATCCGGGGCATGCAGTGGCGGCGGCAATAAGCTGCGCAACTCTTCGGCTAATTGCAGCGGCTGATGGATGAAGCGGCCTAGCTCGCTACGCAGCGTGCCTGGTGCGGGATTACGCTCGGCAGCTTGCTGCATGTTGGCAACTTCAGCATCGATTGCTTGCAGTACTTGCGCGCTGAGGAAGGCGCGCAGGCGGGCGCTTTCTGCCGGATTGGCATCGCGCCCAGCATGCTCGGTGATGACATAAAAGCCCACGGTGACGCCGTCGGCATTGCGTCGTCGCCAGTAGGCTTCTTTGATCATTGACAGTTCCTCACCGTTATACCGCCACAAGGGGCCACGTTCGCGGTGAAATTGCCAATTGCCTTGGCCCAGACCAATTTTCTCAAGAAAGCCGCCAGGCATCAAACTCTCGACCGGATTGAGTGTCGCCAGATCAATTTGCTGCGCTTGTTCCAAGGTGTCGAACGGCTCGCCGCTGACTTCCCAGCGCAGTAAACTATCGACCTGTTCGGTGCGACTGAAGAATTCGTATTGCCGATCGCGCCCGACGAAGTGCAAACCGCGACTCAACAGTTCCGGCATGATGCGCAATTGGTGGTAGTCGGTATCGAAGAAAGCGATGTGCCGGCCCGAGGTAATCAGTACCCGCTTATCAAAGCGGACATGACGCTGCTGTTTTTTGACTTGCATCAGTTCTTGCGCACCAGGCATGTGCTCTGCCGGATAATCGAGTTGCTCGACGCGGGGGAAAAAATCGCCAGCCTCTATGCGGTAATGTAACTTGACTTCGACCGCTGTGTCGGTGAGCGTGACAGTACGATTTCCCGATAGCACATAATTTGATAACAGGGTCTGCGCCTTTTCGATCAAGCTCGCGCACGCGTCGAGATCGATGGCACTCATGGTGTTATTGTTTTTTTGCTGCCATTGGCCGTAGTCCTTTTTGCCACGGCGGTCTTCGGCCAGAGTGCGCAGCGCGTAGTGCTCCATAATTTCCAGGCTGCGATAGTCACCTTTTGCTGCGCGTACCGCGCCTTGGAAGTTGACTTCGTCGTGCAGCGGGTAGCGGATGCTGAGATGGAGTGCACCCTCGGTCGAGAGGCGCGATCGGTGATCGGTGATATCTTGTCCTATCTGCTCTCGCAAGCTCGGAATGATACGTCCGAGTATCGCCCCATAGTCGAGCGCCAGCGCTCGGACTGCCATGAAGCGTTGATATTCTTGCGCAGCAAGTGGCCGCGGCGCTTGTAATGGACCATCGTAGTAGTCAAAATAGAGGGAACTGGCATTGCCCGCGTTCTGCACCAGAATATTGCCGAGCAAAGGAGGCGCATCGCCATCGGCATAGTGCTGATATCCCTGTGGGATAGGACGTGCCAAGTGCTTGGGCACTTCAAAACCGCTGGTGTTGGGATGCATATAATCGTAGCTAGGCAGCTTGCCCCAGGCTTTCGGTTGGCCGATTTTCCAACCGACCGAAGCGGCATTCCATTCCAGTGGATAGCGCACGCCGTCGTAGACCATGTCACTGGGCAGATCAACAGATTGCTCGTCAGCATAAAGTGGGAATTCCAAGCTACGATCGAGATTGCTTTTAAAATTTTGGTATTCGGCACTGAAATGTGCCAGTAAGGCGTCACGGTAACTATCTGGATAGCCCATCAGGTACCCGCCTGAGTGGGCCATTGAGTGGTGGGCAATAGGGAGTCCTATTTCTCCGCCCTGGTGTTTCTCCTCGGAAATGCGGGCAAATTTGGCAACCGTAGGGAATTCGATTTTTAAGCCCCATTGTTGCGCCTCGTGGCTGCTGGCCGTACTGATGGTTTGATAGAGGGAATTCTCAGGAAGCAAGCCGCGGACATAATCATAAGCAGGTAATCCATTAATTTTCACCAGTTTATCCATCAACACGCCGTCAGAGTCGGTATGCTCGAAGCGGTAAGCCATGGCTTCTTCCGTATCGCGACGCGATGCTGACACATGCTGCAGGCGGATGGTGAGCTTTCTGGCTTGCTCGGGATCGCTGACAAAGGCAATGGTGGCTGAGCCATCGCCGATGGCCTTGGTATCGGTGCTTAAACTGAGCAAAAAACCGGCACCAGCTTGACTGCTTAAGACATAGCCCTTGGCTTCGGCATTGAGTGCCACGAAAACGCGATGCCCGGGATCGGCGGCGCGATTGTTGAGCGTGACGGTGAGGCGTTTGCGCTGTGATTGCTGCGGCGGTGGCAACAGGTAGAGCGCCACCGGGCCGGTGCGATCAAATGTATAGCTGAGCTTGCTGTCGACGCCCATGTAATCGTAGTCTTCTATCATCCAGTTGCCGTCGCGAACAGGAAATGTGTTTTTGTAAGCGCTGTTTTCCCAATTCAGTAATTCAGCATCCTTCCTCAGTGCAAAAGCAATTGCCATGGACTTTTTCCATTGCATTTCCAAAGCGGGCACGAGTGAGGCGATCACGGTCACTACCTTGCCAGTGGGAAGTGGCGTCTCGTAAGGTGCTTGGGTGGTGCCGGTAATATTGCTTAATGGCAGTGCTTGATTCGGCGTGAGCTTTTCTCCTCCCAGGGTTTCGCCGACATCGCGGTAGGGGGATGGCGGCGGTTTGGCGTAGGCCGATGCCGCCCACATAATGAGGTATGGCAGCGCTGCCCAGCCTTCCAGACTGCCGCCGCGGAATACCTTGACTTCTCCCGGAACGCAAGCCAGTGCTTGGTCGCTGATATGGCAGGCGGAGACAGGAAACAATTTTGAGCTTTCCCATACGGTCGAATTACCGACTTCCAAGCTCGTATTGCGAGCGAATAAAGGCGCTTGGTAGGCATCCCAGTTTTGCTTGAGCTTGCCGATGGTGGCAGCCGATTTATCACCAAGCGCCCGATGCTCGCCGATTTTTTCGACCACATAGCTCAAGCCTTGCACCAGCATTGCCGGCAAACGCAAGGGCGGAAATGCCAGGCTGGCGATTTGCAAGCCCAAGGCCAAGTTGTTGAGTCCTAATTGCAGACTGTATTCCAAGCGTTGTGCAGCAGTCAGCTTGTCCGATAACAGCAGGTCGATCAGTCTGACATTGTCGATCATTGCCGCACTGATTTCGACGGTCCCCAGAGCGCCGCCCAGGCCTCTGGCTAACGCTTTGAGGAGGGTGACCTGGGCTAGGCTTGCTTTGCCGGCGGCCCACGCTGCGAAACATTCATTGTATTCCCACACCGCGCCCATAAAGCCGGCCAACTGTCCGTACTGACCGCGCTGGGTATCGCTGAACATTTCCTGCGGTCCTTTCAGTATGCCCTCGACAATTTCATTGGCATTCATCGCACCGCCGACACCGTTCATCGCTCGGCCTGTACCGCGCAGTACCTTCCCCGCTAACTGTTTGTGCCAGCCAGCGCCTTCGTAGCCATTGGCACGGATCAGTTGGCCGAAGTGCTCTGGGCCTATCGTTTTGCTTAATTTGTTGCCAATTTTGGTGAGAAAGGTGAGCGTGAATTGCATTTTTCCCACTTGCTCGACACGCTGGAGTCTGGCCCCTTGCTCGCTGGCGGAGAGCAGTACTTCGGCGGCCTTCTGGGTTTGGCCCCATGGATCGGCGGCATGCTGACTGGGGTGTAAAGTCTCGGCTTGCAATAATTCCCAGGCTGGGTCGCCGAGCTGTTTTTCTTGCTCGGCCGGCCGGCTGCGCTGCGCTTCCGGGTCCATCAGGCAGGCTTGCCGCGCTGTGACGCTGGTGAATAATTGACTCATGATAGCGGCACTCAGTACTGGGCCGGCCATGCCTGCATTGCGACCGGCGCTCAGCATGGCTGCTGCGGCCAATGCACTGGTGGCAGCAGTAGTGGCACTTGCGATAGTCGTCAGCGTTGCCGCGCTTGGCGTACTTGCCACAGGGCTAGCAAGGCTGGGCGCGACGCCGTCGATCTCACGCCAGGCACTGATGCTATGTTCCAGTGATGGCACGCGAGCACTGATCACTTCCTGCGGCAGCAGGACTTGCTGTCGGTGTGCCTGGTTGGCAGCGGCACTGTGAAGGCGCGCCAGTTCGGTGATGTAGCCGTTTGCCTCCAGCAGCTCAGCCGAAGAGAACGTGTTTTCTTGACGGGCTTGCCACCAGCGCTGCTTCAATTGGTCGATTATTTCAGCTTCGCTTGGGCTCGACGTGTCGGGGTGGTGGGTGCTGCGCCAGGTATTGTCGGCCGCTTCTCGCTCACGCTGCCAGTCGGTTTCCAGCGCGCCGGCATGCTGCCAGCGCTGGAATGAGGCGAGAGCATCGCCTGCCAGCGCGAGTGCCCCTAAGCCTGTCTTGGTGCGGGTGTCGATGCGTTGTTCGTGGTCTTGCTGTGCTTGCCGCTGTTGCTGCGCCAATTGTAAGGTGTCGTGCAGCAGCAGCGGTGGCAGGATGGGGTACCATTGCCCCTTCAAATTGCGCATGGTGTTGCTGGCCGCGTGGCGCAATTCATGAATGCAGGCGGCGCGCGCATCGATTTCTTCGAGGGCGGTGAGCCATGGTTGTAGCAAGCGCAGGCACTGGACGGCATCGAGCGTAGGCGGCTCGCTCGGCGGCTGTGCTTCGCCGCGCACGCTGCTCGCGTGTTGGCGCTGCCGTGACATCGCTAGGCTCACCAGATCGGTTAAGTCGGTGACACTGGCCTTGAGTAGCCGGCCTAAGGCGCTATGCTTGCGCAGCCCGGCTTGCTGTGCAAGCAGGTTGTTCGTCAGCAGTGGCTGATACTGTTGCCTTAGCTGAATGAGCATTTCTTTGCTCAAGGCGCGACAGGCAGCGGCAGCAGCGGCGCTGAGCTCCGGCGTCGCGTCGGCTTGTTCAAGCAGATCTTCATCGACCAGAGTCTCGACTTGTTGGCAAAATGCATCAATTCTTTCGTGCTGCCGTAGGCTCGCCTGCGTGCCTTCAAAGACCGGCCGCATCGAATAGAGCAGGCGTGCAAACCAGCCCGCTTGCTCGCGAGGTGCCAAGCCGTCGAGCAGGCTACGCGCCGGATGCGTGCTCGGCAAGGCCCGCAATGCCTCTGCGGCGTTGCTCATGCATGTTTTTAAACATGGATGCTGAGGGTCCAGAACTTGCGGCGCAAAATTTTCCGCACGCTCTTCTTCGGGTTTCTCATTCAGGATAGGCACGGCAGTGGCAAGCAGTTGCGCAGCCAAGGCGGTGGCGCGCTGTTCGGCCCAGAACCACCATTCTTGCGGGCCGTGCCAATCTGCTTCGCTCAAGCAGGACGGTTCGGCACTTGCGTATGCCGGGTTGTGGCTCGCGCTGGGAAGATCAGATTGCGTCCTTGGTTTGCTGAGCGCTGCGTCGCGGCCGATCGCTGCTTGCTCGGCCAGTTCCGCTGCGAAAAAAGGGGTGAGCTGATCCCAGTGCTGCGCGACATAATCCCACACCTGTTGACGTGCTTTATTTATGTCGGTGTCGCTGCCGCTGTGTCCAAGGCCACGCACCAGGGCGCGGTAGAAGCAATCGCCGTCGGCGCGCACATCGCACCAGCCGTGCTCGTCGAGATAGCGGTAATGATTTTGATTGATACGCAGTAAAATCACGTCGTCGCGTCGTATATTCAGTAAGCCGGCGAGGCTGGCGTTACCCATGTTCTGCTGGTCGGCGTCAAACCGACAGGTACGCCATTGCGCAGGCAAGCGGCCTTGCTTCGTGCTGTTGAGCGTATCGAGAAGAGCCGCATTGCTGGAGTCGGCACGCCATGTCAGCAATTGTTCTGCCAAGTGCTTGACGTCATTTTCTTGATCGACATCGAAAATCGTTAAACCGCGTGAGGGATCTGGCCACATCTCGGTGCGGACTGCAATTTGCGGGATGATGTCGCCGGCGGCATGATGCCAACTGCCGGTGCGGAGAATGTCGTGCTTAGCCTGTTGCCATAGCGTCGATGGCAGTGATGTTGCTTGGCACGCAGTCGCCGCCTGTGGCGTGTGATGCACTTGTTGCAAGCGCATTGGTAGTATTCGATGGACAGGTGTCTGGCAGATTGAAGGTGCCGGTGCGCGAGTGGGGCAAGCGGGGAGAAGGCGATGAGGAATTGGCATGAGAAATGTCTACGGTTAACGAGGGGAATGCAAATTGCTGGCTTCGATACAGCGTGCTTGGCTGGCTGGCTGGTTTTTATACTACTGTGCAAGAGTTTGAACTTACTTGCATAAAACAGCTATTTGCAGCGGACCAAAAAACCGCGCAATTTTGTGTGTATAAAATGCAGACGGCGGCGGTGCGCGCCTTATAATGAGCTACCTTTTTCAAACCTATGCGCCATGACCGTGTTTACCCTTTATTCGCGCAGCTATTGCCATCTGTGCGACGACATGCTCGCGCAGTTGCAGACGTATCGCAGCGCGTATGCGTTTACGGTGCAAGTGATCGATGTCGACGGCGATGCCGAATTATTGAATCGATACGATGAGTTGGTGCCCGTGCTGATCGCTGCCAAACCTGGTCAAGCAGCACGCCAAATCTGCCATTATTTTCTCGACACGGTCGCACTCCACAATTTTTTTGCGGCTTGACCGCCTTTTTATCTCATGCAAGATACTTTTGATTTATCTCATTACGCCGGCGAACTGATTTGCGGCGTCGACGAAGCCGGACGTGGCCCCTTGGCTGGCCCGGTGATGGCGGCGGCGGTGATCCTCGATCCGGCCCATCCGATTGCCGGCCTGCGCGACTCGAAAAAACTCAGCGAAGTACGGCGTGCTGCGCTCGCTATCGACATCAAGCAGCATGCGCTGGCTTGGGCGGTGGCGGAATGCAGCGAGCAAGAAATCGACAGCATCAATATTTTGCAGGCCAGTTTGCTGGCCATGCGCCGTGCCGTCGAAGCCTTGGCCATGCAGCCGACGCTGGCGCTGATCGATGGAAATCGTTGTCCCGTGATGGCCGTGCGTTCCGAGGCCATCGTTAAGGGTGACGATAAAGTGGCGGCTATTTCGGCTGCTTCGATACTGGCAAAAACAGCGCGCGACCAGGCCCTGTTGGCCTTGCATGAACAGTATCCGCAGTATGCGTTTGATCAGCACAAGGGTTACCCGACCGCCTTGCATTTGGCGCGTTTGCGCGAGCATGGCGTGTCACCCGTGCATCGCTTGTCTTACGCACCAGTCAAGGCTTTATTAAAATGAAAATCATTACTTCGCGCGACAATCCGGTTTATAAAGAATTAAAATTGTTGGCGACCAGTTCGCAAGCGCGCCGCAAAGCCGGCCGTACACTGCTTGATGGTGTGCATTTGTGCCAAGCTTACGGTCAGCATCTCGGTGCCCCCGCGCTGTGTATCGTCTCCGAAGCGGCGCGCGACGATGTGGAAGTGCAGGCGCTGACAAGGCATTGTCTGGCAAACGCGGTACGATGTTTGTGCTTGCCGGCCGCCTTGTACAACAGCATTTGCCAAGTCGAGAACGGTGTCGGCATCATGTTTGTGATCAGCACGCCGACCCCCTCATTGCCGCCGCAATTGGATCAGAGTGCGGTATTGCTCGATAATTTACAAGATCCCGGTAATCTTGGTTCGATTTTGCGCAGTGCGGCCGCAGCCGGTATCAAAAATGTCTTTTGCAGTCCAGGTACGGCGTTTGCGTGGTCGCCGAAAGTCATGCGTGCCGGGATGGGCGCACATTTCTTACTCAATATATTCGAAAACATCGACTTGGCGGCCTGCTTGGCACAGGCGCGGATTCCGGTGCTGGCCACCAGTTCGCACACCAGCACGACGATTTACGATGTCGACCTGCGTGGCGGTGCCGTGTGGTTGTTCGGTCACGAAGGGCAGGGTGTGGCAGCAGAGTTGATGGCGCTGGCTAGTTGTACAGTGACGATTCCGCAGCAAGCGGCAATTGAATCACTCAATGTCGCCGCCAGTGCAGCAGTGTGCTTTTTTGAACAAGTCAGGCAGCAGCGCACGGTGGGTTTTTCGCAGGCGATTTAAGTTGTTTTGCAGGTCGAAGAGGGGCCAAGCAGCCCCTCGCGGTTCTTATTTGCCTGATGGTGGCAGTAGCAGCCCTCAGTGTTGGTGCGCTCGCTGTACTTGTTGTGCCGCTGGCGCGACGCCGTCGGTCTCGGCACTAAAGTGTGGGAATGCGAGACCACGGTACACTTCCTTTGGCACCAAGACTTGCTCTTGGTGTGCTTGGCGGTCAGCCGCCAGGGTAACGCGCGCCAGTTCTTTGGTGTAGCCGTCTACCTCATTGAGCAGAGCTGACGAGGGCCGGCTTGCTTGACTCTGCAACCAGTTCAGCTTCAGTCGCTCAGCCATTTGAGCTTGGTTTTCTTTTGGCGTGTAAGGGTGGAAAGTGTTGTGCCAGGCATTGCTGGCCTCTTCTCGCTCATCCTGATAGGCAGTTTTCACCGCCACGGCAGACTGAAAGCGCTGTGCGTACGCGAGGACATCAGCGAAGTAGACCAGATACGTCAAGCCCCATGTGACGATGCTGCTGGTGCGCTCTTGCTGTTCTTTTTGCTTCTGCCGATTTTCGTGTGCTAATTCTAAGGTGTCATGCAGCAGCTCCTGTAGCTCGCGGGGGCATTTGTCCTTCAAGGTGTGCTTGGCTTTTCTATCCACGTTTTGCAATTCAGGGATGCAGGCGGCGCGCTCTTTGATTTCGTTGAGTGCTGTCAGCCATGGTTGTAGCAAGCGCAGACACTGGCCGGCATTGAGCGACTCGTGCGACATCGTCAAGATCAGCAGATCGAGCATGCTGATGGCACTGGCCTCGAGTAGCGGGGTCAAGGTGCTGAGCTTTTGCGCTGCTGCGGCTGCTGCGTTGGATTTGTTTTTTTGGAATGATAGATGTTGTGGGTATATCTGGTTTTTTAATTCTGAGACCAAGGCACGACAGGCGTTGGCGGCAGCGGCGCTGAGCCTCGGTGGCGTATCGAGATTTGTGCGTGGCGCCAGATTGAAAAGCATATCGACTTGTTGGCAAAATCTAGCGATTTTTTCGTGCTGCTCTCGGCCCGCCTGTTCGGCATCAAGGGCCGGACGCAAGGAATACAGCGCGCTCTCGATCCAGCCCGCTTGCTTGGGACGTTCCAAGCTGTTGAGCAGGGCACGCGCCGGGTCATCGCTCGGCAATGCCCGCAGCGCCGCTGCGGCATCGGTAAGACGTTTCAGCAAAGTCTTATCCTGAGGATTCAGAAGTTGTGGCGTAGAATTTTCCACGCGATCTTCTTCGGGTTTGTCAGTCAGTATAGGCACGGCAGTGGCCAGCAGTTGCTCAGCCAAGTAGGCGGCGCGCCGTTCCCCCGACATGGGTTCTTGCGAGTTGTGCTGAGCTGATTTGCTCAAATCGAATGGTTTGATTGTTGAGTTGAAGGGCGCTGTCGTAACATGCGGAATGAGTATACAGGGTGTGCAGTTGCCAGCGCTCGCCGCTGGCTTGGCCTGTTCTTCCACGAAAACATGGCCATCCTTGCGAGTCGCAATTTGTGTCGTAGCATCCCAATTGCCGGCTGTGGGAACGGATGGCAGTAATGCTACATGATGCATTTCTTGCAAGCGCGATAGGGTAGCGTTGCCGCGGGGCGTGTGGACTACAGGTGTATCCACGTGAGTGGGGCGGAGAAGGGGAAAAGTAATAGGTGGCATAATAAACCTCTGGCGTTGAACAAGGGAAGGCAAGCTGACTGGCTTCGATTGAGCTTGCTTGACTGGTTTTTATACTAATGCGCAAGAGATTGTATGAACTTGCAAAAAACCGCCATTTGCCGTCTGCCGATTACACCTGAATCCGACAGACTACCGGGCGACCGCTCGCGATTGTGCCACAAGCGGCGATTCAATGAGGCCATGTCGGCCCCAGAGTCGCCGCCTGCTTTTTTGTACAATTCAGGTAACCGACAGGGATCAGTAAATCTTTGGATCTGATTTAATTTCCTGCAAAACCGTGGTGGCGATTTCTTCGATTGATTTGGTGGTCGATGAGAGCCAGCGCACCCCCTCGCGTTTCATCATTGCTTCGGCTTCATTGACTTCGTAACGGCAGTTTTCCAAAGACGCATATTTACTGCCGGGACGCCGCTCATTGCGAATTTCCGATAAACGTTCCGGTGCGATGCTCAGACCAAACATCTTGGCGCGGAATTGCGGCAGCGCCGATGGCAAAATACCACGCTCAAAATCATCGGGGATCAAGGGGTAATTCGCCGCCTTGATTCCGTATTGCATGGCCAGATACAGGCTGGTCGGCGTTTTTCCTGAGCGCGATACGCCGACCAAGATCACGTCGGCGGTCGCCAGATTCTTATTCGATTGCCCGTCATCGTGGGCGAGTGAGAAATTGATCGCCTCGATACGATTTTTATACTCTTCTGAATCGGCAATATTGTGGCTGCGTCCTACCGTGTGGGTCGATTTGACTCCCAACTCTTGCTCCAGGGGAGCGACGAAGGTTTGAATCAAATCCATGTGCAAGCCCTTGGATTTGAATACCACATCGGCCAATTCGGCCTTTACCAGTGTAGAAAAGACAATGGGACGACTGCCATCGCTGGCAAAGGCATCATTGATGCGGCGCACGGCGTCGTGGGCCTTTTCTACGGTGTCGATGAAGGGCACGCGAATTTGCCGAAATTTCAGGTCAAATTGGGTCAGTACCGAGTGGCCGAAGGTTTCCGCCGTGATGCCAGTGCCATCGGAAACAAAAAAAACGGTACGGTTGGCTTCCGGTAATGCTTGGGTTTCTGGCATATTGTTGATCTGTAGGTAAGGAAAAATAAGTGAAAAATATTTACATATCGATGTAACAAAAAAGATAGCAAATTCTTTTGCTGCTTAGGTAAATAGTGCAAGACACAATGTAAAATGCTGCAACAGCAGTTCATGCGTCACCTGCAACAAGAATAACAAAAAAAATGCTGGATACGAAGCAACACCGCATTGAATAGCAAAGATTTCTTACCATCATAAAGAGGTTGTTATGTCCAACGCAGCAATTACTGAAGCAACTTACGTTGCCTCGTTTGAGCATCTACGAATGACGGATGTGGAGTCCGTCGGCGGAAAAAATGCTTCTCTCGGCGAAATGATCAGTCAACTCGCCAATGCCGGAGTCCGGGTACCGGGTGGTTTTGCCACTACCGCTCAGGCTTTCCGTGATTTTCTTGCACACAGCGAAAATGGCGGCTTGCCATTGGCTCAGCGTATCGCCGATCGTCTGGTCGACCTCAATATCGACGATGTCAAAGAATTGGCACGTGCCGGCGCTGAAATTCGTCAATGGATCATAGAAACGCCATTTCAGCCGCGTCTGCAGCAAGAAATCGAGGCGTTTTACGTCAAATTGGTGGCAGATTCGACAGCAGAAATGTCGTTTGCCGTTCGTTCTTCGGCAACCGCAGAAGATTTGCCGGATGCGTCATTTGCTGGTCAGCAAGAATCTTTCCTGAACGTAGTGGGTATCGAGAATGTGCTCGAAGCCATGAAGCACGTGTTTGCTTCACTCTACAATGACCGCGCAATTTCTTATCGCGTGCACAAGGGTTTCACCCACGCCGAAGTCGCCCTGTCTGCCGGTGTGCAACGCATGGTGCGCTCCGATCTCGGTGCTGCCGGCGTGATGTTTACCATCGATACCGAATCGGGCTTCAAGGATGTGGTTTTCATCACTTCCAGTTATGGTCTGGGCGAAACCGTGGTGCAGGGTGCTGTCAATCCTGACGAATTCTATGTCCACAAGCCAATGTTGGAACTGGGTAAATTGCCTGTGATCCGTCGCAATATCGGTTCGAAACTGATTAAAATGGAATTTACCGGCGAAGCCAAAGCCGGTCGTTCGGTGAAAACCGTCGATGTACCGGTGGAAATGCGCAATCGCTATTCGCTCAATGATACCGAAATCGTCGAATTGGCCAAATATGCCGTCATCATCGAGAAGCATTATGGCCGTGCCATGGATATCGAATGGGGTAAGGATGGTCGCGATGGCAAGTTGTATATCTTGCAAGCGCGCCCGGAAACTGTCAAATCGCAACAAAAAGCCACCGATGCGCAATTGCGCTTCAAACTTAAAGGCAGTGGTACCGTGATCACTTCTGGTCGTGCCATCGGTCAAAAGATCGGTGCTGGCCGTGTGCGTGTGATTCATGATCCCTCAGAAATGGAACGTGTTCAACCCGGTGACGTCTTGGTTGCCGATATGACAGACCCGAACTGGGAACCGGTCATGAAACGCGCCGCTGCCATTGTGACCAATCGTGGCGGCCGTACTTGTCACGCAGCAATTATTGCGCGTGAACTGGGCGTGCCAGCCGTAGTTGGTTGCGGTAATGCAACTGATTTGCTGAAGGATGGTACTTTGGTCACGGTTTCCTGTGCCGAAGGCGATGAAGGTAAAATTTACGATGGCTTGCTGGAAACCGAAGTCACCGAAGAATTGCGCGGAGAATTGCCGAAATTGCCGTTGAAGATCATGCTCAACGTCGGCAATCCACAACTTGCCTTCGATTTTCAATCGGTACCGAATGACGGTGTTGGCTTGGCGCGCTTGGAATTCATCATCAATAACAATATCGGCGTCCATCCTAAGGCGATTCTCGAATATCCGAACATTGATCCGGATCTCAAGAAAGCCGTTGAATCGGTTGCGCGTGGCCATGCTTCACCGCGCGCCTTCTATGTCGACAAATTGGCTGAAGGCATCGCCACCATCGCAGCTGCTTTCTGGCCTAAAAAAGTCATCGTGCGCTTGTCCGACTTCAAATCCAATGAGTACAAAAAACTCATAGGCGGTTCACGGTATGAACCCGATGAAGAAAACCCAATGCTGGGTTTCCGCGGTGCGGCGCGTTACCTGGCAGCTGATTTTGCTGAATCCTTCGAGATGGAATGCTTGGCAATGAAGCGCGTGCGCAATGACATGGGTTTGACCAATGTGGAAATCATGGTGCCGTTCGTGCGTACCTTGGGTCAAGCTGAAAAAGTCGTCAATTTGCTGGCCAAAAACGGTTTGCAGCGCGGTGAAAACGGTTTGCGCTTGATCATGATGTGCGAAGTGCCATCGAATGCTATTTTGGCTGAAGAATTCTTGGAATTCTTTGATGGCTTCTCCATCGGTTCCAACGATTTGACCCAGCTCACCCTCGGTCTCGACCGCGATTCCGGTATGGAATTGCTGGCTGCCGATTTTGATGAACGCGATCCGGCCGTCTGTGCCTTGTTGTCCAAGGTCATCGCCGCATGTCGCAAACTCAATAAATATGTCGGTATTTGCGGTCAAGGCCCATCGGATCACCCGGATTTCGCGGAATGGTTGATGAAGCAAGGGATAGAGTCGATTTCACTCAATCCTGACTCGGTCATCGATACTTGGCAGAAACTGGCGGCGGTGAGCAAATAAGCTTGTAAGCTTGCTGTAATGAGGGATGCATCTAAGAAACGCGACAACGAAGCCCATCGTTGCCGCGTTTTTTTTCCGCTTAACGGTCGCTGCAAGTGGCTGGAATAGGGCTACACTGAGAGGGCTTCGGCAGGGCGGATGGCGCTTCCTCAGATATAGTGTGTAAATGCAGTGCCGATTACCGATGTCAATCATGTTTTGATAATGCAATATGTATTTGCGAAAACATACAACTAATAACTAATAGGATGGAACGCAAATGACCCCGTGGATGATCTGGGCGACGCTCGCCGTATTGCTGGTGATAGTAGAATTATTTACCAGCACTTTTTACTTGCTGATGATTGCGTTTGGTTTTGTTGCCGGGACCGTGGCCGCCTTCGTCGGCATGTCATTGCCCTGGCAATTATTGGTGGCGGCCGCAGTGGGCAGTATCGCCACCATTGCCTTGCATAAGAGTCGCTACGGTTGGAAAGGCAATGCTGATGCCAGCAGCGATCCGAATGTGAATATGGATATAGGGCAAAGTTTGCAGATATCCGAGTGGCGCGATGCCGGACACGGCACTTATCTGGCGCGTGCCATGTACCGCGGCGCGCAGTGGGATGTGGAATTGCGCCATACACGGCCAGACCCCGGTTTGTACACGATAGAGCAAGTGCAGGGCAGCCGCTTGATTGTCAGGCCGGCTTAATCCAGGGAAGCGCACGAAGTATTATTTTTTTAAATAACAACAGGTGGAATTATGGAAAATTTAGGCAGCGTAGCCGTTCTTATCTTGATTTTGGCTATCGTATTTGTAGTGAAAACAATTAATGTTGTGCCTCAACAGCATGCTTGGGTGGTTGAGCGGCTTGGCAAATATCACAGCACACTCGGGCCCGGACTCAACATCGTCGTTCCTTTCATCGATAGAGTTGCCTATAAGCATATATTGAAAGAAATTCCACTCGATGTGCCACCACAGGTATGTATTACCCGTGACAATACGCAACTACAAGTCGATGGTATTTTGTACTTCCAAATCACCGATGCCATGCGCGCCTCGTATGGCTCGTCGAACTATATCGCTGCCATTACCCAGTTGGCGCAGACTACCTTGCGTTCAGTAATCGGTAAGATGGAGCTCGACAAAACCTTTGAAGAGCGTGATCACATCAACACAACCATCGTCAACGCCATCGATGAATCGGCGGCGAACTGGGGTGTCAAAGTGTTGCGTTATGAAATCAAAGATTTGACGCCACCGAAAGAAATTTTGCATGCGATGCAGGCGCAAATCACCGCCGAGCGAGAAAAACGCGCCTTGATCGCTGCTTCCGAGGGCCGCAAACAAGAGCAAATCAATATTGCTACCGGCGAGCGCGAAGCCTCGATCGCCAAGTCCGAAGGTGAAATGCAAGCGTCGATCAACCGTGCCCATGGTCAGGCTGCCGCCATCTTGTCGATTGCCGAAGCCAGCGCTGAAGCGATCCGTAAAACGGCTGCAGCTATGCAAGAGCCGGGTGGTGCGGATGCCGCGAATCTGAAAGTAGCCGAGCAATACGTGGCCGCTTTCGGTAATTTGGCCAAGACCAATAACTCCATCATCATCCCAGCCAATCTTGGCGACATGGGTGGTTTGATTGCCACGGCCATGCAAGTCGTCAAATCACAGAAAGTCGCCACTACCGAACTGCCACGTCGTCCGGTCTGAGGCTGATTGCCTGAACAATTTAATGGATCGTCGCAAGCGACGATGGAAAAGACTCTGGAAGGGGTTTGCATCCCCTCTCATCGCGTCGCTCCTTCGTCGCTCACCGGCCAAAAGAGGCTGTCGCAAAAGCCTGATGGAAGCTTTTTTACACATGAAACACCGCATACCGCGTCATTCCCGCATGCTTTTGGCGGGAACCTAGTGTCGTTTTCAGCGCTGAAAACAATATAATATCTGGCATTTTCAGTTAACCACGAACGCCGCTGGGTTCCTGCCAAAAGCGCGCAGGAATGACGTGGCCACCAGTTAGGGTAATGATACCGACTCAATACCCTTTTGCGACAGCCTCTGAAGGCCGGGATTTCAAACCCTAGTCAGATTTTTGTTAAAAAAGCGCGGATTAAAATCCGCGCTTTTTTAACGACCGCCCATGGCGGCGGTACCAAACAAGGCTTTTTGATCGCGTGGTTGCGAACGCCAGTATTGCGGCGGAGCATCGACGCTGGCACCGAGTGCCGCCGCCGCTTGCCAAGGCCAGTGTGGGTTGTAGAGAATCGCCCGGGCGATGGCGACCATGTCGGCTTGTCCATTGGCGATAATGGCTTCGGCATGGCTGGCCTCGGTAATCAAGCCGACCGCAATCACCGGCATGCGGCAAGCCGCTTTGATGGCAGCCGCAAAATCGACTTGGTAACCGGCTTGCAGCGGAATTTTTTGCTGCGGTGATAAACCGCCACTCGATACATGAATGAATGCACAAGCGAGTTCTTGCAAAGCTTGTGCAAATACTATGCTTTGCTCCACATCCCAAGCGCCTTCCACCCAGTCACTGGCAGAAATACGTATGCCGAGCGGGTAATCGGCCGGCAGTGCCGCTTTCATCGCTGCAAACACTTCCAAGGGAAAGCGCAAGCGATTTTCTAAGCTGCCACCATATTCGTCGCTGCGCTGGTTCGATAGCGGCGATAAAAATTGATGCAGCAAATAGCCATGGGCTGCGTGTAATTCGATGGCATCGATGCCAAGAGCCTGTGCGCGCACAGCGGCGACGACGAAGGCTTGTTTTACTTCCAGCATATCGGCTTGCGTCAGTGCGCGTGGCGGGGTTTCTTGCGCGCCGTGCGGCAAGGCAGACGGCGCTACAGTTTCCCATCCGCCGTCCGCTGCGGCGATCAACTGACCACCCTGCCAAGGTATCTGACTTGAGGCTTTGCGCCCGGCATGAGCCAGTTGTATCGCTATCGGCATGGCCGAATAGCGCCGCAACGAAGCCAATAGCGGAGCCAGCGCTGCCGCGTTGTCTTCCGACCAGATACCGACGTCGCGCGGCGAGATACGGCCGCGCGCTTCGACTGCCGTTGCTTCGATGATAAGTAAGCCGGCACCCGATTGTGCCAGACTGCCGAGGTGCATCAAATGCCAGTCGCTGACGTTGCCGTCATGGGCAGAGTATTGGCACATCGGTGCGATCACGATGCGGTTCTTTAAATTCAGGGGGCCGAGGCGAATAGGGGAGAATAGAGCGCTCATGCTGGTCTTTCAGGTAAGGGAAGGAATGCGCATGATCATAAACGATATTCGCCAAACCGATCGGCGCACTATTTTGACGTCGCGCCAAGCTTCGATACGGCGGTGCCAAAATGGTCGAAATTTGAAAGTGGTGGATAGGACTGTTGTGAGAAATTAGTATTTCCTGATGACAACTCATCCTAGCCTTTTGTGCGAGTTTGCTATGCCCAGCCCTCTTTCTTCCAGCGCGGCCACCTCCCCGCTACACCACGCCAGCCGCTTGCTAGCCGCTATCGATCATACTATGCAGCAACTCAGGCATGCCAGTAATGTATCGGCAGCTGTTTCGCCTTCTGCTGATCCAGCGCCGACGCTCGACATTGTGATTGATCTCAATGGCAATCTATCTCCTCGGCTAGTGGAGGCGCGTCCAGCCAGCTTGCCACCACAGCAGGTGGCATTACATGAGTTATATTTGAGTTTTGCCGTCAGGCCGCAAAATTTGACGCAATTCCAGACCCTGATGCAGCGTATCGCTGCGGTCTGTGCGCCGGCGCTGGCAGAAGACTTGGGGGAGCTGGCGCGGTATGATTTTGCTCGCAATGTGCTGATGTTGAACGAGGCGCTGACGCCCGAATTGTGCCGCGATGCGCTGAATGAATATACCTTGGCGGCGCAACCATTTTCTTCGATCTTGCTACAATTGCGTCGCAACTATGCCTACCTGCTCGCCCGTGAGGTGGCCCTTCCTGTGGCTGCCGAATCGGGGGCACTCAGGCGCGCCGAAGCGGATATAGCGAGCTTGACGGATCTCAATGTTGGCTTGCGCAGCCCGATTATTGCCGATGTGCTCGATACCGCGCGTCAGACCGTGCGCCAGCAGCGCTTGATGTTGATTCTTCATTTGAGTCAGATGTCGTCGCCAGCCGATGCTGGGCCAGCACGGACTCGATACAGACTTGTGCAGTCATACGAAGTGCTGAAATGGTTGCGCTCGACTGCGCAAACCGAGCAACAGCAGCAATCCTGGCATGCGCGTGTGGTCGAATTTTCCGAAGGGGCCAGGTTGGCCTACCCTGATTTTTCCGAGCATTTTCCAGAGCGTTATTGAAGCGGCTGACCAGTCGGCGATGGAGCAAACAGACGCGATTACTTTTGACAGGGCGTTTGCTTTGCCGTACTATGCATATGCATCTTTGCATATACATAGAGAAAGCCGCCCAAGATGCACAGCTTATGCACTTGTTCCAAGCTACGCCAACTTACCCGCAAGGTCACGGCGATTTATGATCATTACTTGGCCAGCCAAGAAGTGAGCATAGGGCAATACGCCTTGCTGGCTAAAATAGGTCGGATCGGACCGATCGGGGTGATTCCCTTGGCCCAGTTACTCGACATGGACCGTAGCACTCTCAGTCGCAATCTGAAACCCTTGATCGCCATCGGCTGGATTGCCACCGTTGACCTGCCGCTGGCGCAATTAGTGAGCAAGCGTTCATTCGGCGTCGTCTTGACCGCTACGGGTGAGAGCAAACGCGCCGCGTGCGAACCGCGCTGGCATGCCGCCCAAGCCCATATTATTGCGCTCATGGGTGAAGCCCAACACTTGCAATTGGCCGAGGTAATCGGTAGCGCCAATAGCCAACTCGATGCCTTTACCGGAATTGTCCATGAATAAACTACGGCTGGCCATCGCGGCACGCACTCGCTTCAGCTATGCTTGGATTGTGGTGGCAACGGTCTTTCTGGTCTTGCTCGCGGCCGCCGGTATCCGCGCCACACCAGCGGTGATGATTTTGCCACTGGAGCATGAATTCGGCTGGAGTCGCACGACGATTTCCTTCGTCATCTCGGTCAATATTGCGCTTTATGGTTTGGTCGGGCCGTTTTCTGCCGCCTTCATGCAGCGCTATGGCATACGGCCGATGGTGCTCGGTGCCATCAGTCTGTTGGCGCTCGGCACACTCTTGAGTACCTTCATGACTTTGCCTTGGCATATGATGCTGGCTTGGGGTGTGGTGGTCGGTGCTGCCAGCGGCGTGGTCGCCAATACCTTGGCAGCGACGATCGTTGGGCGCTGGTTTGAGACGCGCCGCGGTTTGGCGATGGGTTTGCTGACTGCCAGTGCGGCAACCGGACAGATGGTATTTTTACCGCTGATGGCGTATGTGGTTGGGCAATACGGCTGGCGTCCGGTGGCCTTGATGGTAGCCGCGGTGGCGGCGACGGCGATTCCTGTGGTCGCCTTGCTGTTGCCGGAGCGTCCGCAGGATCTCGGTTTGCAGCGCTATGGACAGAGCGAAGAGTTGCCGCCTGATGTAATCAGCAAGGCTAATCCATTTGCGATTGCGATCAATTCCCTGAAGCAAGCAGTCAAAGTCCGCGATTTCTGGCTGCTGTTTTTCAGTTTCTTTGTCTGTGGCATGAGTACCAATGGTTACATCGGCTCGCATTTCATTGCCATGTGCAGCGACTATGGCATTTTAGCCGTCGGTGGCGCGGCAATTTTGGCCAGTATGGGCATACTCGATTTAGTCGGCACCACGCTGTCGGGCTGGTTGTCGGATCGGTATAATCCACGCGTATTGTTGTTCTGGTATTACGGCTTGCGTGGTGTGGCTTTGATTTTTCTGCCGCAAGCTTTCGGTTTGAGTTATTTCGGTTTGCCGATATTCGCTATTATTTACGGCTTGGATTGGATCGCTACTGTGCCACCGACTGTGCGTCTGGCCAATGATGTATTCGGCCGCGCGGCAGCACCGATCGTGTTTGGTTGGGTTGTTGTTGGGCACCAATTGGGCGCAGCCAGCGCCACCATGCTGGCTGGGTTCATGCGTAACAGTTTGGGTAGTTACACGCTGTCATCGATGTTGATGGGGGCCGCTTGTCTGATCGCCGCCGTCATGGTCTTGCGTATTGATGGCAAACAGTGGGCAGCAATAAGCCCAGCACCAGCAACATAATGTTTTTGCAGTACCCTTTGCCACTGCGCCGCACTGGCATCAATTTATCTCACCTAGAAAGGTTTTCATGAGCGATTTAATTCAGGCATTGAAATGGCGCTACGCCACCAAAAAGATGAACCCGGCCAAGGCTGTTCCCGAGGAAAAATTGGCACGTATTCTTGAAGCCATACGTCTGACTGCCACTTCCAGCGGCTTGCAGCCGTATGAAGTCATCGTCGTCACCAATGCCGAGGTGCGTGAGCGTATTAAACCGATCGCTTGGAACCAAGCGCAGATCACCGATGCCTCGCATGTGCTGGTATTTGCTGCATGGGATAATTACACGGCCGAACGCATCAATCACATGTTTGATCTGACCAATGAAGTTCGTGGTTTCAAAAATGAAGGTTGGGAAAATTATCGCGCCATGCTGTTGGCAAATTATCCAACACGTGACGCCGAAGTGAACTACCAACATGCTGCCCGTCAAGCGTATATCGGTCTCGGTACCGCGCTCATCGCCGCCGCCGCGGAAGAAGTCGATTCGACGCCAATGGAAGGCTTCGACCCGGCTGCGCTCGATGAAATTTTGAATTTGCGTGCACGTGGCTTGCGCAGTGTCGTGATACTGCCTTTGGGCTATCGCGAAGAAGATAAGGATTGGTTGGTGAGCTTGAAAAAAGTGCGTCGTGAAAATCCGGAATTTATTTCTGAAGTGAAGTAATTTCGCACGATACATTAAAAAAAGCTGCCAATTTTCGCTGGCAGCTTTTTTTTTGCAAGGCGCGGTGCCGAATTAACTGACCGCTTCCAAATACTCTTGTTGCTCAAGCCAATCGGCTTCGGTACTGTTGAGCTCTTTCACCAAATAGGCTTGGTCGAGCAGCAGTGCCTTGAGTTTTTCTTTGTTTTCATCGTTGTAAATGCTGCTCTCTTCGAGTGCGATGGCCAGCGCTTGTTTTTTTGCATTGAGCTTGGCTAACTCTTCTTCCAAACGTTTGATGCGTGTTTCTATCGGCTTGCGTGCTGCAGCCAAACGCTGACGTTCGTCGGCGTCACGCTTGCGTTGTTCTTTGTCATCGACTTTGGCAACAGGAATCGTCTTCGCCAGCGGCAGGCTGTCTTCCTTGGCCTTGCTTTTTGGCGGCAGCGCTGGCGTCGCGTCTTTTTGCAATTTGTTTTTGAACAGCCAATCTTTATAATCGTCGAGATCGCCGTCAAATGGCATCAGCTTGCCATCGGCGACGATGATGAATTCATCAGTGGTGGCGCGCAGCAAATGGCGATCATGCGAGACCACCACCAAGGTACCTTCAAACTGTGCCAGCGCATCGGTCAGTGCTTCGCGCGTTTCGAGATCGAGATGGTTGGTCGGCTCATCAAGCAGCAGCAGGTTAGGGCGTTGCCAGACGATCATCGCCAGTGCCAGACGGGCTTTTTCGCCACCGGAGAAGGGCGCGATCGGGCTCGTTACCATGGTGCCAGGGAAGTTGAAGCCGCCGAGGAAATTGCGCAGTTCTTGTTCGCGCACATTCGGTGCGATATGCGCCAAATGCCACAAAGGCGATTCATTATGGCGCAGCATTTCTACCTGGTGCTGGGCAAAGTAACCGATCGACAAGCCTTTGCCGGTCTGCATCACGCCTGACAGCGGGGCGATGTCGCCGACGATGGTTTTGATCAAGGTCGATTTGCCGGCGCCATTGACACCCAAGAGACCGATACGTTGGCCGATTTGCAGCGAAAATTTAACATCGCCAACGATGCGGCGTTCAGTGAAACTGTGATCGGTGGCCGATTCGACCCGATAGCCGCAATCGACATCTTCCATCACCAGCATAGGATTGGGGGCGCTCAGCGGTTCGCGGAACTCGAAAGAAAATTCGGCAGCGGCCCGCAGCGGGGCCAACTCTTCCATGCGTGCCAAGGCTTTGATACGGCTTTGCGCTTGCTTGGCTTTCGAGGCTTTGGCGGCGAAACGGCTGATGAACGATTCCAAATGGGCGCGTTTGCGGTTTTGCTTTTCTATCGTGCCGGCGGCCAGTATCAGTTGCGCAGCACGTTGGCGTTCGAAGGCGGAATAATTGCCGGAATAGCGTTTGAGCTTGCGTTCATCGATGTGGACGATGACATTGGTGACGCCATCGAGGAAGTCGCGATCATGGGAAACGATGATCAGGGTGCCGGCATAGCGTTTGAGCCAGTCTTCCAGCCAGATGATGGCATCGAGATCGAGATGGTTGGTGGGTTCATCGAGCAGCAAGAGATCAGATTTGCACATCAGCGCTTGCGCCAGATTCAGGCGCATGCGCCAACCGCCGGAGAAGCTGGCGATAGGACGGTCGATATGGTCGAGCTGAAAGCCCAAACCTATCAATAATTGTTCGGCGCGCGAACGTACCGTGTAAGCGTCGGCATCGGCCAAGTGGCCATACAGCTCGCCGATGGCGATGCCGTTTTCATAAGTTTCTTCTTGCGCTTCGAGTGCCGTCAATTCAGCTTCGAGGCGGCGCAGGGTGACGTCGCCATCGATGGCGTAATCGATGGCCGAGCGATCGAGCGCCGGGGTTTCTTGGGCCACATGGGCGAGTTGCCACTTGGCTGGGAATTCTATGCTGCCTTGATCCGGATGCAATTCGCCGCGCAACATTGCGAACAGACTGGATTTACCGGCACCATTGGAGCCGATCAAGCCGATTTTATCGCCAGGATTGAGGGTGACATCGACGCTGTCGAATAAAGGCTTGATGCCACGGGCGAGGACGACTTGTTGCAAACGTATCATATGAGCTTAAAAAAAGAGGGTGGCAGGGCGGCGCATTTGCTGCGGTGGCCCACCGTGAATCGGTAGCATGAAAATAAAAAACGGGCAAAGCATGCGTTTGCCCGTTGTACTACAATTTTACAGCTTATGCGCGGAACGCGGCTAATTGGCTTGCTTCGACTAGAAAAACCATGTCGTCACCGGCGCTGGTAGAGAGCCAAGTCAGGTTTAATTCGGGGAAGGCGGCTTCGGCAAACGCGCGTTCGTTGCCGATTTCCACCATCAGATAGCCATTTGGCGTCAGACGCTCGGCCGCCCCGGCGACGATGCGTCGCACTAAGTCCATCCCATCCTCGCCACCGGCCAGCGCAATCTGCGGCTCGTGTAAGTATTCTTTTGGCAATTTCCCCATCGAATTGGTATTCACGTAGGGTGGATTGGTGATGATCAGATCGTATTTTTTGTCTGGTACATTGGTGTACAGGTCAGACGCGATCAAGCTGATGCGGTCTGCAAGTTCATAGGTGGCGACATTGCGCCGTGCCACTGCCAGCGCATCTTCGGAAATATCGACGGTGTCGACATGGGCATGGGCAAACATATCGGCCAACATAATCGGCAGACAGCCGGAGCCAGTACACAGTTCGAGAATGTTGTTGATGTCATCGGGGTCGCTGACCCAAGGCGAGAAATGCTCAGGGATCAGTTCGGCGATGAACGAGCGCGGCACGATGACGCGTTCGTCGACGTAAAAGTTATAGCTGCCCAGCCAAGCTTCGTTAGTAATGTAGGCGGCCGGTACGCGATCCGAAGCGCGTCGTTCAATTACGCGCAAGACGGCGTCGATTTCTTGGTTCAGCAGTCTGGCATCGAAAAACGGCTCGATTTTATCGAGTGGCAGTTTCAGCGTGTGCAGAATCAGGTAGGCGGCTTCGTCGAGCGCATTCGCGCTGCCATGACCGAAAAATAGTTTTTCTTCGGTAAACCGGGTCACCGCATAGCGCAGTAAATCGCGCGGGGTTTGGAAAGTCGTTGCAGGGGTCGTCATGTCGGGCTTAGTTAAGTAAATTTTCCAAAGTGCGGCGGTAAATGTTTTTGAGCGGGTCGATATAACGCAATTCGATGTGCTCATCAATTTTGTGAATACTGGCGTTGGGTGGGCCGAATTCCACTACTTGCGGGCAGATTTTGGCGATGAAGCGACCATCTGAGGTGCCGCCCGTTGTCGACAAGGTGGTCGTCACGCCGGTTTCGGCTGCAATCGCGGCGGCCAAGGCGTCGCTGAGGGCACCTTTAGGCGTGAGGAAAGCCTGACCGCCTATGGTCCACGCCAGATCGTGTTTGACACCATGTGCATTCAACAGCGCAACCACGCGCTGTTGCAGGCTTTCGGCTGTGCTGGCGGTGCAAAAACGGAAATTGAAATCGACCACGGCTTGCCCTGGAATGACATTCGAGGCACCGGTGCCGGCGTGGATGTTGGAGACTTGAAATGAGGTCGGCAAGTAGTATTGGTTGCCTTCATCCCAGACTTCGGTCGTTAACGCCGCCAAGGCCGGTGCCAGCGCATGAATCGGATTGTCGGCCAGTTGCGGATAGGCGATATGTCCTTGTATCCCGTGCACGGTCAGTTTGCCCGACATGGTACCGCGGCGGCCGTTTTTGATGGTGTCGCCCAGTACATCGACCGAAGTCGGTTCGCCGACGATGCAATAGTCGGGCAACTCGCCGCGCGCCTTGAGGCGTTCGCACACCACCACCGTGCCGTCGATGGCCGGGCCTTCTTCATCACTGGTGATGAGAAAGGCGATGGAGCCACGGTGTTCCGGTTGTGCGGCGATGAATTCTTCGCACGCGACCACGAAGGCAGCGATCGAGGTTTTCATATCGGCTGCACCACGGCCGAATAACTTGCCATCTCTATGGGTAGGGGTAAATGGTGCCGATTGCCATTGCGCCAGCGGACCGGTCGGTACCACGTCCGTATGGCCGGCAAACACCACCAAGGGGGCCGTGCTGCCGCGCCGCGCCCATAAATTGGTGACCTCGCCGGAAACAATGGTTTCACACACGAAGCCCAAGGGTTCCAATAAGGCGATCAAATTGCGTTGGCAACCTTGGTCCAGCGGGGTGACGGAGTCGAGGGCGATTAATTGCTCGGTCAGAGCGAGGGTTTTACTCATGATGGTGTTCCAAAAATACCGGCGAATTGCGCTGCAGAGTAGCCCACCGAGACATGTTGGCTGCCTGTCTTGTCGGACATGTCGAGCAAAGGCCGTTTAATCAGTGTTGGCTGGCTGCTGATGAGCGCGATCGCCGTAACCGGGTCAGCGGCGGCGGTTTTTTGTTCGGGCGTCAGGGCGCGCCAAGTCGTGCCTTTTTTATTGATCAGCAGCTCAAGCGGCACAAATTTCAGCCAACTGGCGATGTCGGCCGCGGCTGGCGGGCTTTTTTTCAGGTCGTGAAACACCACCTCGATGTCGTGCTCGGTCAGCCAAGCGCGCGATTTTCTGACGGTGTCACAATTAGGGATGCCGTACAAATGTATGGGCGCGATGTCAGTGTGCTTACTCGTCATGGTTAAAGATTTAAAGTGAATTCGGTAAATGAGGCTTCTTCTTTCAGATCCGGTTCCGCCACTGGCAGTGGTGCCAAACTGCTAGCCGCTTCATTATTGAGCAGCCACAGCAGGTTGTTGGCCGAGTCGGCGTTGGCCAAGCCTTCTTCTTTCGTGATCAAGCCATCTTTGATCAAATTCATCAAAGCGCGTTCGAAGGTTTGTGATCCTGGCGATAAACTCTTTTCTATCGCTTCCTTGATCTGAAAAATATCGCCTTGTTCGATCAATTCCGATACATACCGCGTGTTGAGCATGATTTCGATCGCTGGACAACGCTTGCCATCGATGGAACGGATCAGACGCTGAGAAACGATGGCGCGTATCGACGAAGACAAATCCAACAGCAAGGCAGTCCGATTTTCCATAGGGAAAAAGCTGATGATACGGTTGAGTGCTTGGTAACTATTATTCGCATGCAAGGTTGCCAACACCAGATGCCCTGATTGGGCGTAGGCGATGGCGGCCATCATGGTCTCGAGATCGCGGATTTCACCGATGAGTATGCAGTCTGGCGCTTGGCGCAGCGAATTTTTCAGTGCTGTTTTCAAACTCTCGGAATCGCTGCCGATTTCGCGTTGATTAACAATTGATTTCTTGCTGCGGAACAGGTACTCGATCGGGTCTTCCAGCGTCAAGATATGGCCGGTGCGCACCTCGTTGCGATGGTCGAGCATGGAGGCGATGGTGGTTGATTTACCCGAACCGGTCGCGCCGACCACCAAGATCAGGCCGCGCTTTTCCATGATCAGTTCAGACATGATAGGCGGCAAGTTCAAGGTACTGAGCTTGGGAATATCGCCGGGCACGAAGCGAAACACTGCCGAAATTGTGCCGCGTTGGCGAAATGCCGACAAACGGAAGCGCCCGATGCCGGGCGCGCCGATGCCGATGTTGAGCTCATTTTCGCGTTCTAATACTTCCAGATGCTCAGGCGAAACTACTTCGCTCAGCAAGGAAAAAATATTCGCCTGATCCATTCTTTGTTGATTGATCGGCAAAAGATTGCCGTTAATCTTAAGATGGACAGGCGAATTTGTGGCGAAAAACATATCGGATGCGTGTTTTTCTTTCATTAACTGAAACAAACGTTCCATTGCCGCCATCATCGTTCCTTGCGCCCACGTGGGGCAATGAGTAAAAGTATCCGCGTATTACAAGGTGAGCGACTTATACGCCGCGCAGCAATTCATTGATACTGGTTTTGGAGCGCGTCTGCGCATCCACGCGTTTCACGATGACGGCGCAGTACAAGCTGTGGCTGCCATCGGCCGACGGCAAATTACCCGACACCACCACCGAGCCGGAAGGGATGCGGCCATAGCTGACTTCGCCAGTGGCGCGATCATAAATTTTGGTCGATTGGCCGATATACACACCCATGGAAATCACCGAGTTTTCTTCGACGATGACACCTTCGACGATTTCCGAGCGCGCACCGATGAAGCAATTGTCTTCGATGATGGTCGGGTTGGCTTGCATCGGTTCAAGAACGCCACCAATGCCGACGCCGCCGGACAAATGTACATTTTTGCCAATCTGTGCGCAAGAACCGACGGTCGCCCAGGTATCAACCATCGCGCCTTCATCGACATACGCACCGATGTTGACATACGAAGGCATGAGCACAACGTTTTTAGCGATGAAACTGCCGCGACGTGCGACGGCCGGTGGCACCACGCGGAAACCGCCGGCAGCGAAGTCGGCCGCGGTGTAATTGGCAAACTTGCTTGGCACTTTATCGAAAAATTGCATATGCTCGCCGGACGGCATGCAAATATTTTCTTCCAAGCGGAACGACAGCAGCACGGCTTTCTTGATCCATTGATTGACGTGCCAACTGCCGTCTATCTTCTGCGCTACGCGCAGCGTGCCATTATCGAGACCGGTCAGAACCTGTGCCACGGCAGCGCGGATGTCGGCTGGTGCTGCTTTTGGCGTCAACTCGGCACGTTGTTCCCAAGCTTGGTCAATGATTTGCTCTAATTGTTGTGTCATGATAATTTTTTCGAAAAATGTTAAAAATAAAAGCCTTGCTGCGGCGCCGGAATGGCACCAGTTGTTTATTCGCTTGTCAAACCTTTGCAAAACGCAACAATACGCTGCGCCGCCTCCAAGCACTCGGCGGTATCGGCCACCAGTGCCATACGGATGCGCTTGCTGCCCGGATTGATGCCATGCGCCTCGCGCGCCAAGTAACTGCCTGGTAAAACCGTGACGTGATATTGCTGATACAGGCGGCGCGCGAACTCGGTATCGCTGATGCCGCCCAATCCATCCACCTTAGCCCACAGATAAAACGCGGCATCAGGCAAATTGACTTCGAGCACATCTTGCAGCAGCGGCGTGATTTGCGCAAATTTTTGGATATATTTTTCACGATTTTCAATCACATGCGTTTCATCATTCCAAGCTGCGACCGAAGCGGCTTGTATCACCGGGCTCATGGCGCTGCCGTGGTAAGTCCGATAGAGCAAGAAATTCTTGATGATTTCGGCGTCGCCAGCGACAAATCCCGAGCGCATGCCAGGCACATTCGAGCGTTTCGACAAACTCGACAGGGTAATCAAACGCCGGTAATCGTCGCGCCCGAGCAGGCGCGCGGCTTCAAGGCTGCCGAGCGGGGCTTCGGCTTTGAAATAAATTTCCGAATAACATTCGTCGGCTGCGATCACGAAACCATAGCGATCGGACAAAGCAAACAATTCTTTCCAGTCGTTGAGCTTGAGTACCGCACCGGTGGGATTGCCAGGTGAGCAAATGAACAATAATTGCACCCGCTGCCAGATATGCTCGGGAATGCTGCTGTAATCAGGGGCAAAATTACGCTGCGGATCGGCATTGGCGAAATACGGTTCAGCCCCGGCCAAGTAGGCTGCACCTTCATAAATTTGGTAAAACGGATTGGGACACAGCACCAACGGCGCAGTATTGCCGGCTTGTTCGGTATTGACGATGGTCTGAGCCAAGGCAAACAAGGCTTCGCGCGAGCCGTTAACGGGTAAAATTTGTGTCGCCGGATCCAGTGCCGGAATCGCGTAGCGGCGCGCCAACCACTGTGAAATCGCGCTACGCAAAGCTTCCGAGCCGGCCGTCGAGGGATAGCTGGCCAAGCCACCGAGATGGTCGCGCAGCGCTTGTTTGATCAATTCCGGCGTCGGGTGCTTCGGTTCGCCCAGCCCGAGGCTGATCGGGCTGTACGCCGGATTAGGAGTAAGATCGGCGAAGAGTTGCTTGAGCTTTTCAAACGGATAGGGCTGCAATTTGGCAAGGTGTGGATGGAAAGTCATCTTTTAGTCTGGTAAGCGTCGCAGGCGCAGCGAAAAAATTGGCAAGACGCAGCTTCTGCGCCTACCATAGGATCAAAATATAGATTGCCAATCGAGACCGCGCCCACAGCGGTCGACTGACAGTCCCGTATTATAAGCTGATGTAGCGGGTGAGTCATTGCTGCCAGTGCAAGGAATTGGTCCCAATGCATCTTTTATTCCAAGCTTAAGGTAAAATCCGGCTGAGCTTGATACAAAAACGCACACAGCTTTACATGTGGGTGCTAGGCACGATTTGTCATATCAATTAGACTGCGCCACTTGTGTGGCATTTGAACTGAGAAAACCAATGAAAAAAAGTAAACTGAGCTTGTTGACTGCCTGTGCCGCCGGCGCACTGTTGCTGGTCGCATGTGGTGGCAGCTCTACCAATACCGTGATCGGTGGCACGGTGACCGGTTTAGCCAGTGGTACGACGGTCAAGTTATATAATAATCTGACCAATTCGGCCGTAATCAGCAGCAACGGCGGGTTTTCGTTTTCGCAAACCTTGCAGCCCGCTCAAACCTATAGTGTGACGGTTGGGGTTCAGCCGGTTGGCCAAATTTGCAGTGTCCTCAGCGGTGTCGGCGTCGTTCCTACTGGTGGCGCAACGATCACGAGCATCACGGTCAGTTGCACAACAACGATCAACAGCACCGACATCGTGCTCGGTAATATTTCCGGGCTCAGCGCCGGCAGTTCCGTGACCTTGCTCAATAATGGCAAAGATACCGTCACCGTCGGTGCCAATGGTGGCTTCGCGTTTCCGAGTGCCGTAGCGGCCGGCCTGCCTTACAGCGTGAGTATCTCGACTGCCAGCCCGGGCTTGAACTGCGTGCTCAGCAATGCCAGCGGCACCATGCCGGCGACGGGTTCGATCACACCAGTCAACGTCGCCTGTTAATTTTTTTACCAGTTCTTGGTGTGTCACCGTCATCGCGGTGGCACACTTTTTCTTTTTCAGGGTAAAAAGCGTGTTTTTTTACCATTTCTGAAGCTTCTGTTCACCGTAAAGACCAAAATTTCACCCGTCAAATGATATGATGCAAGGATACTGGCTTCCCTGAGCCCCTGCCGGTGCTCGCAGCCTTAATACTGCGAGACAGCCGGATTTGACTGCAAAAGATACTTCAATTTTATACAGTGCGATTAACTTCTATTAAGCTGTCGGGTTTCAAATCTTTCGTTGATCCCACTCATTTTCAAGTTCCAGGACAATTGGTCGGCGTAGTCGGGCCAAATGGCTGTGGAAAATCCAATATCATCGACGCGGTGCGTTGGGTGCTGGGCGAATCAAAAGCTTCGGAGTTGCGCGGCGAATCGATGCAAGACGTCATCTTCAACGGTTCTACCCATAGAAAACCGGCTGGTCGTTCCTCAGTCGAATTGATTTTTGACAATAGTCTGGGCAAAGCGGCTGGGCAATGGAGTCAGTACGGTGAAATCGCGGTCAAGCGCACGCTCACGCGCGATGGCACCTCGACTTATTACATCAATGGCCAGGCCGTGCGCCGGCGTGATATTCAAGATATTTTCCTCGGTACCGGCTTAGGTCCGCGCGCTTACGCCATCATCGGCCAAGGCATGATTTCGCGCATCATCGAAGCGCGCCCGGAAGAACTGCGCATCTTTTTAGAAGAAGCGGCCGGCGTATCACGCTATAAAGAGCGGCGGCGCGAAACCGAAAACCGGATTCACGACACCCACGAAAATTTGGTGCGGGTCGATGACATTTTGCGTGAGCTTAATGCCAATCTGGAAAAGCTGCAAGCGCAAGCCGTGGTCGCCAATAAATTCCACGAATTGCAGGGTGATCAAGAAGAGAAGCAAAAATTGCTTTGGTTGCTGCGCAAGAACGAAGCGGCGGCGGAGCAGCACAAGCATTTTACCGAAATTGAAAAAACCCAGCTCGACTTGGAAGAGCAAACCGCCCGTTTGCGCCACGTCGAACTTGAGCTCGATCAAATGCGCCAAGCCCATTATGCGGTTGGTGATCGCATGCATCAGGCGCAAGGCCACTTGTACCAGACCAATGCAGAAATCGGTAGCCTGGAAGCACAGATCAAATTTGTCATCGAGTCACGCAGTCGTTTGCAAGTGCAATTGCAATCGTTGACGGCGCAACGCGATCAATGGCAGCACCAAAGCGTGCAGTTGCAAGATAGTTTGGACATGGCTGAAATCGAGGTTGAAGAGTTGGCGATGCGTGCCGAACAAGCCAGTGAGACCGCCTTGTCGCAGCATGACACCTTGCCGGCACTGGAGTTGAGTTGGCGTCAGGCGCAAGTGAGCACCACGGAATCGCGCGCCACCATCATGCAGATGCAACAGCAGATTGAACTCGAATCAGCTCATCAGCGCAATGCATCGAATATTCTCAATACTTTGGCAGCACGCAAAGAACGTTTGCAACAAGAAAAACACGGGCTGGCTTTGCCGGACAGTTCGCATCTGGAAAATTTACAGTACCAGCTGGAAGAAAAGCAGCAAGTGATGGAAGACCTGACGCTGCAACTCGAACAAGCGCAGCATAATTTACCTGACTTGGAAGAGCAACGTAAGCTGGCGCAACAAGAAGTGCAGCGCGATGCGGCCGAATTGGCCCAGCTCGAGGCGCGCTTATTGGCGCTTAAGCAGTTGCAAGAAAAAGTACAAACCCAAGGTAAAGTCCAGCCTTGGTTGGATAAGCACGAACTCGGCAGCTTACCTAAGCTCTGGCAAAAATTGCATATCGAAGGTGGGTGGGAAACGGCTTTGGAAGCGGTGTTACGTGAGCGTACCGCCGCCTTGGAAATGTCGAATCTCGACTGGGCCAAAGCCTTTTTCAATGATGCGCCACCGGCCAAGCTGGCCGTGTTCAGCCCGCAAATACAGGCCAGTCAGCAGCTTGCCGAGCCTGGCTTGAAGCCATTTATTGACCTGCTGCAGCTCAATGACGCCGGCGTGCGTGGTGTCTTGCAAGACTGGCTCGCACATATTTATGTCGCGGCAGACCTCACTTCAGCCTTTCTTGACCGTAGCAAACTGCCGCCCGGTGCCAGTTTTGTCACCCGCGAAGGGCATTTGATTGCGCGTAGCAGTGTGCGCTTTTATGCCGCCGATTCGGAACAAGATGGCGTACTGGGGCGGCAACAGGAAATCGACAACCTGGGCAAACAATGCCGGGCGCGCCAATTGCTGGCCGAACAAGCGAAGGCACGCGCAGTGCGTGCCGAGGCTCTCTATAGTCAAGCCAGTCAGCAATTACAAGAATTGCGCCAACGCGTGGCCAGTCTGACGCAAACGACCCATAGCTTGCAGATAGAAACCATGAAGTTAGCAGAAGTGCAAAGTCGCTTCAATCAGCGCAGTACCCAAATCGGCAACGACTTGGCCGAAATCGCCGCGCAAGAAAGCGAACAGCAACAGGCGCGCGCCGAATCCGAGCAAAAGTTTGAAATGCTCGACATGGAATTGGCTCAGGTGCAAGAAGCGCATGAAGACGGCCAAACCATCTATCTGGAAAAAGAGCAGCAATTGAATCAGGCGCGGCAACGCTTGCGCGACTTGGAATTGGCGGCGCAAGAGGCGGCGTTTGCGGAAAAGTCGCACCGTAGCAAGATGGAAGAATTGCGTAGAAATATCAGCACGGCGCGCGAGCAGTCGGCCCAATTATTTGCCAGCATGCAGCAAGGTCAACTCGAACTCGAAACCATGAATGACCAAGCCGCCCAAGCCGGCTTACAGGATTTGCTCGACCGCCGCAGCGATCAAGAACGTGCGCTGGCCGATGCACGCCATGAGCTCGATCAATTGACGCAACAATTGCGCACGCACGAAGACAATAAAACCCAGACCGAGCGCAGTTTGCAGCCACAACGCGACCGCATCGTGGAATTGCAACTCAAGGAACAGGCGGCACGCCTGGCACAGGAGCAATTTGCAGAGCAATTGCGCAATTTTGAAGTCGATGAAGCCAAGCTGTCAGAAAAATTGCATGCCGATTTGAGACCATCCTACCTGCAAGGCGAAGTGACGCGACTCAATAATGCCATCGCCGCCCTCGGTGCTGTGAATATGGCGGCGCTCGATGAGTTGAAACAAGCCAGCGAACGCAAGACTTTCCTCGATGCACAGCATGCCGATTTAAGCGAAGCGATCACCACCTTACAAGATGCGATCCACAAGATCGACATCGAAACACGGGCACTGTTACAAGACACCTTCGACAAGGTCAATCATCATTTTGCCGAATTGTTTCCGATTTTATTTGGCGGTGGCCAAGCGCGTTTGATCATGACCGGCGACGAAATTCTCGATTCCGGCGTACAAGTCATGGCGCAACCGCCGGGCAAGAAAAACGCCACCATTCACCTCTTGTCGGGTGGTGAAAAAGCATTGACCGCGACGGCCCTGGTATTTTCTATGTTCCAACTCAATCCGGCACCGTTTTGCCTGCTCGATGAGGTCGATGCGCCGCTCGATGATTCAAATACCGAACGTTTCTGCAATATGGTGAAACGGATGTCGGTGAATACCCAATTTTTATTTATCTCCCATAACAAAATTGCAATGGAGATGGCGCAGCAGTTGATCGGCGTCACCATGCAAGAGCAGGGGGTTTCCCGAATTGTGGCGGTGGATATGGAATCCGCCGTTCATTTTGCTACTGAGGTTCAAGCGGCATGACAGATTTTCAATTAAGTTTATTAGCAGTTGGTGGCAGCTTGGTGGTCGCCGTAGTGGTTTTCAATAAATGGCAAGAATATAAGGCCAAGAAAACCGTCGACAATGCCTTTGCCGATGGCGGTGACGATGTGTTGCTGCAACCAAGTGCAGCAATCACCGACAACTTGCAACGCCAAGAGCCGGTGCTCGATGACGGCCCTTCTGCCGTCGCGGAGTGTGAAGAGTTGGCTGTAGCGCCACCGTCCGAGTCGGCAGCAGAGAGCCACACTACGCCGCGCAATAGCCCGGAAAAAGAATTGCCGGTCGATGAGCTGATCGATTGTGTGGTGCCCTTGGAATTTGAAACGCCAGTCCGTGGCGAAAAAATTCTCAGCGAAATCGCGGAATTGAAATACATCGGCAAAAAGCCCGTGCATTTCATCGGCCTGTGCAGTGATGGTCAACGCGATGTCATTGCTACTGGCAGCGCCTACACCAGCCTGTTTGCCGGCATACAGATGGTCAGCCGCAGCGGGCCACTGAGTGAGCTCGAGTATTCGGAATTCATCATGAAATTGCGTGCGATTGCCGATAATCTCAATGCCCACCCCGATATTCCCGACATGACGCAGGTCATTTTGCAAGCGCGCGAGCTGCACCATTTCGTCGCCGAACATGATGCGCAATTGAGCGTCAATATCGCCGCCAATGGCGCGCCTTGGGCCTTGAATACCTTGCTGTCAGCCTTGGAGAAAATGGGATTCGACCAGCGCCCGGATGGACGGTTGATGATGCCAGACGGTGAGGGCGGCAGTTTGTTTACGCTCTCCACCAATGTCGGTGTCAGCGAAACCCTGACTGCTCGCTTGACGCTCTTGCTCGATGTGCCGTGTGTCGCTCCCTCGCGTGATGGTTTCGGTGCCATGGCAGCCTGTGCTCGCTCGCTCGCCACCCGTCTCGGTGGTACCGTGGTCGACGATGGCAATGCGCCGATATCGAAAGCCGCGCTCGATGAAATCGCCGGTCAAGTCAATGAATTTTATGCGGCGATGGCGGAATCGCAGATCGCCGCCGGTTCGGTACGCGCCCAGCGTCTGTTCAGCTGAGCCGCGCGCACCAGTCCATGCAAGACGATTTCTTTTCTGCTGCGGCCACGCCGGCTGCTACTGCGGCTTTGCGCGCCGCAGCTTTGCGCGACGAGCTCAACTTACATAGCCACGCTTACTACGTGCTCGATAATCCGACTCTGCCCGACGCCGAATACGACAAGCTGTTCGCCGAACTGCAGCAGCTCGAAATAGCTTTTCCCGAATTACTGGTGGCCGATTCGCCGACCCAACGCGTTGGCGGTGCCGCCTTGCCGGAATTTTCGCAAGTCAAGCATGCCGTGCCTATGTTGTCGCTCAATAATGGCTTTGCCGCTGAGGATGTGCTCGGTTTCGATAAACGGGTACGCGAAAGCCTGGGCAGTACCGCCGACATCGAGTACGCCATCGATTTGAAATTCGATGGCTTGGCCATCAATCTGCGTTATGTTGACGGCGTATTTACTCAAGCTGCCACGCGTGGCGATGGTTTTGCCGGCGAAGATGTAACGGCCAATATACGCACCGTGCGCAGCATTCCATTACGCTTGCAATCGGCTAATCCGCCGGCAATTCTCGAAGTGCGCGGAGAAGTCTTGATGTTCAAGGCCGATTTTGCCCGCCTCAATGAACGCCAACGTGCTGCCGGTGCCAAAGAGTTCGCCAATCCGCGCAATGCTGCGGCCGGCAGCTTGCGCCAACTCGATTCAAAAGTAACGGCCCAGCGCAGCCTGAGTTTTTTTGCCTATGGCATAGGCATGCTCGAAGCTGCGCCGCTGCCGGCTTCGCAGCGTGGCTTACTCGATTGGTATGCCGAGCTCGGCATCCCGGTATGCCGCGACAATGCCGTGGTGCGCGGTGCCTCGGCCTTGTTGGAATTTTATCGCGACATGCAAAATCGGCGTGCCGCCTTAGCCTATGAAATCGATGGCGTGGTCTACAAGGTCAATGACTTTGCCGCGCAAACCGAACTCGGTTTCGTCGCACGGGCGCCGCGCTTCGCCTTGGCACATAAATTTCCGGCCGAAGAGGCGCTGACCATACTGTTGGGAATCGATATACAAGTCGGTCGCACCGGTGCCTTGACGCCGGTGGCGCGCTTGGCACCGGTAGCTGTGGGCGGCGTGACCGTCACCAATGCCACCTTACACAATGAAGACGAAGCGCGCCGCAAAGACGTGCGGGTGGGCGATACCGTCATCGTCCGCCGCGCCGGTGACGTCATTCCTGAAGTGGTCGGCGTGGTATTGGAACGCCGTCCGCAACCGGCCCCGCCACCTTTTGAAATGCAGAAAACCTGCCCGGTCTGCGGTTCGCATGTGGTGCGCGAAGCCGGCGAGGCGATTGCGCGCTGCTCCGGCGGTTTATTCTGCTCGGCCCAGCGCAAAGAAGCGCTGCGCCATTTCGCGGCACGCCGCATGATGGATATCGATGGCCTCGGTGAGCGCTACATCGATCACTTGGTCGAACTCGAGTATGTACACGGCATCGCCGACCTGTACACGCTCAGTCTGAGTGATTTGCTGGCCATGAAACAGCGTGCCGATGAGCGCGATGGCATCACGCCGGAAAGTGTCACGCAAGGAAAAATCGCCAGCAAATGGGCTGAGAATTTAATCGCCGCGATTGCCGCCAGCAAGCGCCCGCCACTCGATCGTCTGCTGTTTGCACTCGGCATACGCCATGTCGGGGAATCGACCGCCAAGACGCTGGCAGACTGGCTAGGCAGTTTGGCGCTGGTACGACGGGCCCCGGTCAGCCTGCTGCGCGTGTTACCCGATATCGGCGCGACGGTGGCCGTATCGATTGCTGATTTTTTTGCCGAAACAAAAAACCAACAGGCGCTCGATGCCTTGTTGGCGGCCGATGTACAAGCAAGCGACGAGCACGCACCGAGCGCGAAACTGCGCGATTGTTTGCAGCCAGCCGAATTATTGGCGGCCTTGGCGATTCCCAAACTCACGCTCACGCGTTGTCGCCAATTGCAAGAACGCGGCCTTAGCTTGGCCAGTCTGGCGCAATTCAGCGGCGGTGGATACACCGATTTCGGCTTACCGGCCGAGGTGAATGCCGCTTTACTGCGGTGGTTAGACGACACTGCGAACCGAAACAGCTTGTCGACACTGGCGCTTTTGTGCGAGGATTTGTTGGCCAGCTTGCCTCAGAGCAGTGATGTAGAAGGGCACTTGGCGGGTAACACCTTCGTGCTCACCGGAACCCTGCCGACCCTCAGTCGTGATCAGGCTGCGGCCATGATCGCAGCTGCCGGCGGCAAGGTTTCCGGTTCAGTCTCGAAGAAAACTAATTATCTGCTGGCCGGCGAAGAGGCTGGTAGCAAGCTGGTGA
The DNA here is from genome assembly GCF_035019605.1 of Undibacterium sp. 5I2. Lineage (NCBI taxonomy): Bacteria > Pseudomonadati > Pseudomonadota > Betaproteobacteria > Burkholderiales > Oxalobacteraceae > Undibacterium > Undibacterium sp. 5I2. The sequence goes on from NZ_JASJVS010000008.1 coordinate 65,269, forward strand.
AAGCACAAGAATTAGGCATCACTATTTTGACAGAAGCAGATTTGCTTCAACTTTGTTCCCGGAGCTGAAATGAGAAGAATTACCAAAGCAGTTTTCCCTGTTGCTGGTCTTGGCAGTCGTTTTTTACCTGCCACCAAGGCGCAACCTAAAGAAATGCTGCCCATCGTCGACAAGCCACTGATTCAATACGCGGTGGAAGAAGCCGTCGAAGCCGGCATTACCGAAATGGTGTTCATTACCGGTCGCAACAAGCGCGCCATCGAAGACCATTTCGACAAAGCCTATGAACTCGAAAGCGAACTCGAAGCGGCCGGCAAAGAAGCCTTGCTCGATTTGGTGCGCAATGTCATCCCGAAAAACATCAATTGCATTTACATACGACAAACTGCCGCGCTCGGACTCGGTCACGCGGTGCTGTGCGCGCGTCCAGTCATCGGTGACGATCCGTTTGCTGTGCTGTTGGCCGATGATTTGATGGATGCTGATCTTGGTAAGCCATCGGTGATGGCACAAATGACCGCGCAATATGAGCGCGAAGGCGGCAGCATCATTGCCGTGCAAGACGTACCACGCGAATTCACCAGCCAGTACGGCATCGTCAGCGGCACCGAGTACAAGGAGCGCCTTGAGCGGGTGCAAGGGATAGTCGAAAAACCGCGTCCGGACGTGGCCCCGTCGACCCTAGCGGTAGTCGGTCGGTATATTTTGTCGGGGCGGATTTTTTCTTACCTCGAAACCTTGGGTAAAGGCTCGGGCGGTGAAATCCAACTCACCGACGGCATCGCTGCCATGCTCAAGGATTTCCCGGTGTATGCTTACCGTCCGGAAGCGACGCGTTATGATTGCGGTTCCAAGCTAGGCTATCTCAAGGCCAGCGTTGCGCTTGGACTCAAGCATAAAGAAACTGCGGCAGAATTTTCCGCCTACCTCGATTCAATTCGCAACGGTCGTTGAAACGGAGCCCAGCATGCGCCATCCTCTCCTCAAAATGGGCGATGCGCGCTTGCTGCGCGTGGCTCAGCCGGTAGTCGAATTCGACACGCCGCAGTTGCATGCATTAATCGCCGACATGTTTGAAACCATGCGTGCCGTCGGTGGTGTCGGCTTGGCCGCGCCGCAGATCGGTATCGATCTGCAATTGGTGATTTTCGGTTTTCAAACCAATCCGCGCTATCCCGATGCCCCGCAGGTACCGGAAACCATACTCATCAATCCAAGCCTGACGCCGCTGTCGGAACAGCGCGAAGATGGCTGGGAAGGCTGCCTGTCGGTGCCGGGCTTACGCGGCTTGGTGCCGCGTTGGACGGCACTGCGCTATGAGGGCTATGATCAGTTCGGACAAGCGATCTGCCGTGAGGTAGATGGTTTTCACGCGCGTGTGGTCCAGCATGAATGCGATCATTTACAAGGCATTCTGTATCCCATGCGTATTGAAGACATGACGCAGTTCGGGTTTACCGAAGTCTTGTTTCCCGAGCTCGATCCGCTGGTCGACGACTGAGCTGCCGCCGACCGCCGCCTTCAACAGCGACGCTTAAGCACTGCAGGTCGTGCCGCTGTCGACGCTGCGCACGGCCATCGCCCGTGTGATGACGCTGCGGGCAAGGATGGCATACACGCCTAAGGCCAAGCACGATAATATTGCAAAGCCCAGTAAGCCGGTGTGCAGATAGACTAACTTGTACACTTCGATTCCGACGCTCCAGATACACATATTGAGTATGCCCATCGCTGCGGCCACGGTTGCTTTCGATACCGTGCTCTCCGTGAGCGTGAAGCGCACGATGACGGCATTCGAAATCCCTTCGCCGAAGGCGATCAGGCTGATCGCCGGGATGAGAAAATATGGACTCTCAAACAGCACAGACCCGGCCAGCATGACGGCCAAACCAGCTGCAATCGGATACCAACCGAGACGCACCGAATGGCCGAGCGGACGCGCATGGATTTGCCGCGCCAAGTACAGATTGCCGATGATCAGACAGATGAAAATCGGGAATTGCGCATAACCGTACTGGGTCAGTGACATGCCATGGTCGGCCACGAAGATCATCGGCGAGAGAGCGATCCAAGCGATCAGGGGCATGGTCAGCAGAGGACCGCACAGGGCAGCGCGCACGAATGGCCAGTGACGAAACACGGTTTGGTAATCGTGCCAAATCTGCATGCGCGCGATTTTTTTATCACTGACGCGCACTGTTTCCGGCATGGTCGCCAATAAACCGACAAAGCCAATCGCGGCAATCGCAGCGATGATCACAAAAATCATGCGCCAACCAACTAATCCAACCAACAGCGCCCCGGCGACCGGCCCCAGTAGCGGTGCAATCAGCGCGACATTCGACATCAGTGCGGTAACCTGAATCGCCGCTTTTTCTTCAAATGCTTCATGCACCACCGCATAACCGACCGAACTGATGAAGCATAATCCTATGCCTTGCGCCACCCGTAGCACGATAAATCCCTCGATGCTGTTGACCAGCAGGGTAGCCAAGCATGAGCAGATAAAGAACAGCGCACCACCGAGCATGACCGGGCGACGGCCGATGCGATCCGATAAAGGCCCGAATAACCACTGTAGCAGCATGCCGCCGATCAGAAAGGCGGTCATGGCCGAAGCGATCCACGTCGGATCAGCGGCGAATTCGCGGATCACCGTCAGCATGCCCGGTTGTATCATGTCATTGGCGATGTAGACTGAAAATTCAAAGCACACGAGCGAGAGCGGAAACAGCAATGCCGCCCGCGAGAGGGTAGAGATTTTTTGCATGGCTTACTAAGAGTATAAGTTTACTGCGACCGCTGTACTTCAATGCCAAACAGCAGGAAGCTCCAAATAAGCGATGGTCCTAGGAGCCTGAGCGGCAGAACGGAGTCGGCTGCAAAATCACCTGAGCGGTCCATATTTCGTCTATTTTTTAGTCAATACGCTCGGTATTGACGTAAAAAATAGCCAAAATCTGTCCTCGCTCAGCCGATTTTTCGCTTCGACTCGTTCTGCCGCTCAGGCTCCTAGCGGGCACGAAAGCAGAGTGAATCGATCAGACCAGCCCAGCGCGAATAAGTTCCCGCACGTCACCGCTTGGTTAATAAAAAATCGCGCGTGGGCTGTCATTGAGATAACTACCTCAAGGTCGGAGCGTTAAAACTGTTCATCTTCGCGCAGATAGCGCCACTGACCTTCAGGCAGATTGCCGAGGCGAACCTTACCGATACGTACCCGTTTCAGGCCGAGCACCTTCAAGCCCACCATTTCACACATGCGGCGGATTTGACGCTTCTTACCTTCGCGCAGGATGAAATTGAGCTGATCTTCATTTTGCCAACTGACCCTTGCGGGCAGCAATTTTTTACCATCGAGACTGAGGCCATGGTTGAGTAGACGAAAATCCGAGTCCGGCAGACGACCGGCTTTGGAATAGGCTACGCGTACCAGATATTCTTTCTCGACGACAGTATTTTCACCGATCAAGTGCTTGGCAACGCGGCCATCCTGAGTCAAGACCAGTAAGCCCACCGAGTCGATATCGAGTCGGCCGGCCGGCACCAGACTGCGTAACTGAGTCGGATGAAATTCGGTGTCGACCGCACATTCAGTCCAACGGTTTTCCGGTTTCACCAAGGCCACGGCCGGCGTATAGCCATCTTCGGCTTGACCGCTGACAAAACCGACCGGCTTATTGATGAGGATGGTGACACGCTTGGATTGTTCGGCGGCGGCCTGGCGTTCTACCGTTACTTGCTGATGCGGATAGACTTTGCTGCCCAATTCGGAGATGACCTTGCCATCAACGCGCACCCAGCCGCGCGCGATCCATTCATCGGCTTCGCGGCGTGAGCTCAAGCCGAGCTCGGACATGCGTTTGGAGAGGCGAACTAATTCTGTCATGGTGATATCGATACTTATAACGGCAGCAATGCTGCGGGTGAATAAAAAAACTGTCGCTACACTCTGAGTGTAGCGAGCAAATCGGTCTCAAACTGAATCTGGCTGCGTGCACCTTGCAGGGCGGCGCCGTCGACGAGAAAGACATCCTCGACGCGCTCGCCCAAGGTCATGATCTTGGCCGTATGCAGATTGATTTTATATTTGGTCAGTACCTCGGCGATCGCATACAGCAAACCGTTTCTATCGTTGGCCGTAATCGAAAGCAAATAAAACTGTGCTTTGTCATCCGGTCGCAAATCGACCGTCGGCACGATAGGGAAGCTGCGCGACAAACGCGAGAGTCGGCCACGGTTCGGTGGTGACAGTGGTGTTTGCTGCGCCAGCACCAAGCTCAATTCATGTTCAATCAAATTGATGATGTCTCTATACTGATGCGCGAAACTCGGCTCGGTCACCATGAAGGTATCGAGCGCGTAACCATTTTTCGCCGTATGAATTTTGGCGTCGAGAATGCCGAAATTTTTACTGTCAAAATAATTACAGATACGCGCAAATAAATCGGCTTGATCCTTGACATACACCGTCACCTGCAAACCCTCGCCAATAGTGGAGAGTCGGCATTTCACCAACGGCGTCGTGCTGGCGAGCTTATCGTGCAGCACTCTGGTTTGCCAGGCTATATCGGAAGCGTCGTGGCGCAGGAAGTACGCAACGTCGAGCTGTTGCCAAAATTTTTCATGCGCGTCAGGCGCAATGCCGGCTAAGCGCAGCGCTTTGAGCGCATCCTCTTGGCGGTTTTTGAGTTCGCGATCTTTCGATGGCGCTTCGCCACCAAGTACGCGCAAGCTCATTTTATACAAGTCTTCGAGCAGCTTGCCTTTCCAAGCATTCCATACTTTCGGACTGGTGCCGCGGATATCGGCCACCGTGAGCAAGTACAGCGCCGTTAAATGACGTTCATCCTTGACCAGATTGGCAAAATTCTGCACCACATCGGGGTCCGACAAATCCTGTTTTTGTGCCACATGTGACATGGTCAAATGGTTTTGTACCAAGAATACGATGAGTTCGGTATTGGCGCGCGTGAGACCGTGCTCGTAGCAGAATTTTTTGGCATCACTCATCCCGAGTACCGAATGATCGCCGCCGCGACCCTTGGCAATATCGTGAAACAGCGCAGCCGTAAATAGCACCCAAGGCTGGGTGAAATTGGCCATCAGTTGGCTGCAAAATGGATATTCGTGAGCGTGTTCGGGCATGGTGAAGCGGCGCAAATTACGCACCACCATCAGGATATGCTGATCGACCGTGTACGCGTGAAACAAATCATGCTGCATTTGCCCGACGATGCGGCGGAAATTCGGTAAATAGCGCCCCAAGATGCTCATCTGATTCATGCGGCGTAATGCATGGGTGATGCCGCGCGGTGACTGCAGTATTTGCAAAAACAAGGCGCGGTTGAAAATGTCGTGGCGAAATTCTGCATCGATCAGCAAGCGCGCATGCCAGAGTGCACGGGCGGTGCGTGCCGTCATGCCCTTGAGTTCACTCTGGCGCGCCATCAGTAAAAACACTTCCAGCAAGGCCGATGGGGTCGCTTCAAAGGTGTCGTCCCGAGCGATATCGATCAAGCCATTGATATTATTGAAGCGCTCATTAATCGGATGGGGTACGGACGGCTGTGGGAATAATACCGCCTCGATATTTTGCAGCAGAATTTGGTTCAACTGGGTCACCGCTTTGGCGGCCCAATAATAACGCTGCATCAGGTATTCACTGGCGCGCCGTGCTTCGGTGGTTTTGAAGCCGAAGGATTCGGCGATCGGCGTCTGCACATCGAAAACCAGACGGTCTTCGCGTCGACCGGCATGGATATGCAAGCGGATGCGAATATCCTTGAAGGCGCGCTCATTGCGTTTGAGCTGGCGCGCTTCAACATCCGTGATCAGACCGCGGTCGGCCAATTCGCGCCACGAGGTACCTAAATTAGCCGCTTTGGCGACCCATAAAATGACTTGCAGATCGCGTAAGCCGCCAGGGCTTTCTTTGCAATTCGGCTCCAGGCTATACGGGGTATCCTCATACTTGACATGGCGCTGCTGCAGCTCGAGTAATTTTTCTTGGAAAAACTTTTGTGGCTGCATCACTTCAGCATAGCGCTGCTGTAAATCCCAAAACAGCTTGCGGCTGCCGCATACCAGGCGCGCTTCGAGCAAGCTCGTTTGCACAGTGATATCGGCCGCCGATTCTTCCAGACACTCATCGACCGTGCGTATGCTATGACCGATATCGAGGCCGATATCCCAAAACAGTTGGACTAAGCTTTCGAGCTTTTCCTTCAGTTCTGCGCTCGGCGTCTGCCGCAGCAAAATCAAGACATCGACGTCGGATTGCGGGAACAGTTCGCCGCGTCCATAGCCGCCGACGGCAATGAGGGCGCAGTCTTTCGGTAATTCGAAATGCTTCCATACCATTTCAAGCACACGATCGACATTGCGGCATAAATCATACAGCAATTGTTCGGCCTTATGATTGGCTTGGAATGCCGCGATGATTCCGGCCTGACCAGTTTTGATTTGTTCTTTGAAAGCGAGTGCAGGGGCGGGTTTCATCGCGCTACACCTCAGGCGATTTTGATGTAGTCAGGAATTGCCGGATAGCCGGCCGACAAAGTCAGCACTTCGTAGCCAGTTTCGGTTACCAGCACCGTATGCTCCCACTGGGCCGACAAGCTGCGATCTTTGGTCTTGATGGTCCAGCCATCACCCATTTCGCGGATGTCGCGACGACCGGCATTGATCATCGGCTCGACCGTGAAAATCATGCCGGCTTCCAGACGTTCCATGGTGCCGGGTTTGCCGTAATGCATCACCTGCGGCGCTTCGTGGAAAATTTTCCCTATGCCGTGGCCGCAAAACTCGCGCACCACACTGTAACCGGCTTTTTCAGCATACTGCTGAATAACATGACCAATATCGCCGAGATGCGCACCTGGCTTGATTTTCGCAATGCCCAGCCACATACACTCATAGGTGATTTCACTTAAACGCTTGCTCAGTATCGATGGTTCTCCGACCAAAAACATGCGGCTGGTATCGCCATGGTAGCCATTTTTGATCACAGTGATATCGAGATTAACCGAGTCGCCGCTCTTGAGTACTTTATCGCCCGGAATGCCATGGCAAATCACATCATTGACTGAAGTGCAGATAGCTTTCGGGTATGGCGTATAGCCGGGCGGGCAGTAGTTCAGCGGGGCCGGTATCGTATCTTGCACCTGCGACATGAATTCATGGCATAAACGGTCAAGTTCGCCAGTCGTTACGCCAACTTTGACGAAGGGGGTAATATAATCGAGCACTTCCGAGGCCAGTCTGCCGGCAATGCGCATACCAGCGATGTCTTCCGCGGTTTTAATCGAGATAGCTTCCATAATTTGTCCTTGCACCCCGCAATATCGAGGGGGTGATAAAAGTAGTCCGGCTGTGCCGGACAAAATATTTTTGTTCTTGTAGATTGTGGCGTTATTTCCAGCGCGTGGACGCGCCGACAAGAGAATTATAAGCGAGGAACGCCTTACTCGTGGTGTTACAGGCAAATACAGGCTGCTGCTTGTCCATTTTTTTTTGGGGGGGGGATGGTCAATTGCGCGATAAGCGATTTTTGATGTAATGGCCGTAGTCAAGTCGCTGAAAACGCGGCGACCGTCAAGCCACTTGGATTAAATCTGCGCCTCCCTTGAGTAAAGAAGCGGTTTCATAGTAGAATAGATGGTTAGCTTGCAAAACAATGCAAATTCTCTGTAAGTTAATTCAATTCTTATCAATCGAATCCGGTCGAAAAGGGTGTCTTTCGATATGTATCGTCAGATCACTGGCTGGATTCAAGACCTAACCCTGGAGTTATTATGTCTGTAACAATGCGCGAAATGCTGGAAGCCGGCGTCCATTTTGGTCACCAAACTCGTTTTTGGAATCCAAAGATGGCACCGTATATTTTCGGTCATCGCAACAAAATTCATATCGTCAATTTGGAAAAAACATTGGCGATGTACCAAGAAGCCATGAAGTACATCCGTCAATTGTCGTCGAATCGCGGCACAGTCTTGTTGGTTGGTACAAAACGTCAATCGCGTGAAATCATCGCTGCAGAAGCTGCACGTTCCGGCATGCCTTTCGTTGATCAACGTTGGTTGGGCGGTATGTTGACAAACTTCAAAACTGTCAAAACATCGATCAAGCGTTTGAAAGACATGGAAGCGTCGATCGAAGACGGTTCAGTTGAAAAATTGTCGAAAAAAGAAGCCTTGATGTTTGATCGCGAAATGATCAAGCTGCAAAAATCCATCGGTGGTATTAAAGATATGGGCGGCATTCCTGACGCAATTTTTGTCGTCGACGTCGGCTACCACAAGGGTGCTATCACTGAAGCCGCTAAACTGGGTATCCCAGTCATCGGTATCGTTGATACGAATCACTCCCCGGACGGTGTTGCTTTCATCATTCCAGGTAATGATGACTCGTCGAAAGCGATTGCTCTGTACGCTCGTGGCGTGGCTGATGCCATCCTTGAAGGTCGTGCAAATGCTGTCAACGAAGTGTTGGAAGCTGTGAAGCCGAGTGCGGATGAGTTTGTTGAAGTAGAGCAAGCGTAATACGTACAGCTTAAACGCATGATGCGACTGAGCTTGCATCATGCAAAAAATGGGGCAACAATCGTTCGCCCTTTTTTTTAAACAAAATTTAATGATGATGCTTATCGGCATCTTCAACTCAGGAGAATTACATGGCAGCGGTTACAGCAGCGATGGTTGGCGCTTTGCGCGCAAAAACAGATGCACCTATGATGGAGTGCAAAAAAGCACTGACAGAAGCAGAAGGCGATATGGACCGTGCGGAAGAATTGCTGCGCGTTAAGTTGGGTAGCAAAGCATCAAAAGCTGCTTCGCGTATCACTGCCGAAGGCGTGGTTGCTTCTTATGTAGCTGGGAATGTCGGCGTCTTGCTTGAAGTTAATTGCGAAACTGACTTTGTGACGAAGAACGATGATTTCCTCGCAATGGCGAATACCGTTGCAAAATTGATCGCTGAACACAATCCAGTTGACGTCGCTGCTGTGGGCGCGTTGCCGCTCGATGGTAAGACTGTCGAAGAAGTACGTGCTGCATTGATCGGTAAAATTGGCGAAAACATGTCTTTCCGTCGTTTTGCTCGTTTCGACAGCTCGGCTAAATTGGCTTCTTACCTGCATGGTACCCGCATCGGTGTGATCGTTGAATTTGATGGCGCGGATGAGCAAGTTGGTAAAGATGTAGCGATGCACATTGCTGCGATGAAGCCAGTTTCTTTGTCGACTGAGCAAGTTCCTGCAGAATTGATCGAAAAAGAACGTTCGGTTGCCGCGCAGAAAGCTGCTGAATCCGGCAAGCCAGCCGAAATCGTGGCTAAAATGATAGACGGTTCGGTACAGAAATTCCTCAAAGAAGTTTCTTTGCTCAATCAACCATTCGTTAAAAACGATAAGCAAACCGTGGAACAAATGCTCAAAGCCGCCAATTCATCGGTGAAAGCGTTTACCATGTTTGTTGTCGGTGAAGGTATAGAAAAGAAAGTCGATGACTTTGCAGCAGAAGTTGCAGCGCAAGTTGCAGCCGCCCAGCAAGCGTAATCAGAAACGGGCCGAAAGGCCCGTTTTTTTAAACCCCGCTGCTGAGTGGTATTTGCTGTGCGAGTGTGTACTGGCCTAAGGTGTGCGTGTGCACAGCAAATACCTATTCATTTTCTCTATTTCATAATCAATCTTCCAGAAGGAGTCCTATCATGACAAAACCTGCTTACAAGCGCGTACTCTTGAAGCTCTCTGGTGAAGCCTTGATGGGCGATGACCCATTTGGCATTAACCGCATTACCATTGAACGTATGGTGGCTGACGTGGCAGAAGTGTCGCGCATGGGCGTGGAATTGGCCATCGTCATCGGCGGCGGTAATATTTTCCGTGGCGTGGCACCGGGTGCACAAGGCATGGACCGTGCGACCGCCGATTACATGGGTATGTTGGCAACAGTGATGAATTCACTGGCTTTGGCAGATGCTATGCGTCAAGTTGGCTTGACGGCACGTGTGATGTCGGCAATTGCGATTGATCAAGTTGTCGAGCCCTATGTGCGTCCTAAGGCTTTGCAATATCTCGAAGAGGGCAAAGTCGTCGTGTTTGCCGCCGGTACCGGCAATCCTTTCTTCACTACCGACACGGCCGCGGCCTTGCGTGGTTCGGAAATCGGTGCCGAGATCGTGCTCAAAGCCACCAAAGTCGATGGCGTCTATACGGCTGATCCGAAAAAAGATCCGACGGCTACGCGCTATACAACCATTTCTTTCGATGAAGCGATTTCGCGCCACCTTCAAGTGATGGATGCCACGGCGTTTGCCTTGTGCCGTGACCAGAAATTGCCGATCAAAGTATTCTCCATCATTAAACCAGGTGCTTTGAAGAATGTCATCATGGGGGCTGACGAGGGCACCCTTGTGCACGTATAATGCAGCGTTTCTGGAGTGGGCGGTCTAAGCCTGCTCGGAATGTGAGCACGATGAGCGCGCCGTAGCTGCAGTGGGCAGGTTTGGCGAGAATCAGAAATTGAAGTACTGGAGGACAGAATGAGCGTAACAGACGTTAAAAAAAACAGTGATATCCGCATGCAGAAGTCGATTGAGACCCTCAAATCGGATTTATCAAAAGTCAGAACCGGTCGTGCCCATGTTGGTATTCTTGATCATGTGATGGTTGATTACTATGGCTCGCCGACCAATATTACTCAGGTTGCCAATGTCAATCTGATCGATGCGCGCACCATTGGTGTGCAGCCGTTTGAAAAGAAAATGCTCAGCGCGATAGAAAAAGCGATTCGTGATGCCGATCTTGGCTTGAATCCATCGAGCCAAGGCGAAGTGATTCGTGTGCCGACACCGCCGCTGACAGAAGAGCGTCGCAAAGAAATGGTTAAGTTGGTCAAGACCGAAGGTGAGGGTGCAAAAATTGCGATCCGCAATATCCGTCGCGATGCCAATGAGTCCTTGAAAAAGATTTTGAAAGATAAAGAATGTTCGGAAGATGACGAACGTCGCTCGCAAGATGAAGTACAGAAACTGACTGACAAATTTGTGGCGGAAGTCGACAGACTGCTGGGCGAAAAAGAAAAAGAAGTCTTGACCGTATAGCCAGGGTGCGAACAGTTTTCTGTTCATTCAGGGCCGCTGCCGTGGCCCGGCCCGGCAGTGTGACGCCAGCCGGGCTGTCGGGGTTACTCTGCTCACTTGGGCAAATAGTGCCAGTTTCGAGCCTGCGTGCTCCTCTTTCATGCTGGCAGACCTGCATCGCGCAGTACTGTGCGCCGGCAGTCGGATAGAAAGTCATTGATGTTAAAAACGCGCATCATTACGGCACTGATTTTATTGGCAATATTATTGCCGGTGCTGTACTCGGCCAATTTTTTCGCCTTTTCTGCGATTGTGTTGGCATTTTTTGCTGCCGCGATATGGGAATGTCAGCGTTTATTCAAAAAACCCTTGCCGCTGCTGATGTCGGCCGTTTGGACGGCCTTCTTCGGCTATCTGCTGTTCCATTTAAAAGATTTTTCTGCCGGCTTGCTGTTCGCTCTGTGCGTGGCTTTCTGGTTGCTGCGTCTGACGCCTTTGTTGGCGCGTGGCTTACCTGGATTCGGCTTTTCCAATGGCATACTCAGTACCTTGTACGGCATCTGTATTTTTGGCTGCTTTACGGCTATCGCCGTGCTGTTTACTCATTCCCCCTTATACTTACTCTCCGTCATGGTGATTGTCTGGGTCGCTGACATCGGCGCCTATTTTTCCGGCAAAGCCTTTGGTAAGCACAAGCTCGCGCCCAGTATTTCTCCCGGCAAATCGTGGGAGGGTGCAATCGGTGGTTGGGTCATGGTGCTCTTGCTTGGTGTCGGTTCCACTCTGCTGCCGGCATTGCAGCAAAGCTTTGCCGCACAGATTTTGCATAAGCATGGTTACGCGGTCTTGTTGTTGGTGTTGAGTGTGCTGGCGGCCGCCAGTGTGGTCGGCGATTTGTTTGAATCCATGCTCAAGCGCCGTGCTGGCATGAAAGATAGTAGCAATCTCTTGCCTGGCCATGGCGGTGTGCTTGATCGTATCGATGCCTTGATACCGGTATTGCCGTTGGCAGCCTTGTCAGGTTTGTGGTTTTAGTAAGGGTTTTTGTATAAGTATGAGCAAACTACAACGTATTTGTATTCTCGGCGCGACCGGCTCTATCGGCGTTTCTACGCTCGATGTGATCGCCCGTCATCCCGACCGCTACCGTGTGTATGCGCTGACCGCACACACGCAAGTCGAAAAGCTGGCGCAACAGTGTGCACAGTTTTTGCCGCAAGTGGTAGTAGTCGGCACGGCCGCCGCCGCCGATGCGCTGCACCTGCTGTTATGTGAAAAAAAGCTGCAGTCGATACAAATCGAATATGGTCCTGAAGCTTTGTGTGCAGTGGCCAGTTCCAGCGAATGTGACAGCGTGATGGCTGCCATCGTTGGCGCGGCCGGCTTACCGCCTACGCTGGCAGCAGCACAAGCGGGCAAGAAAATCTTATTGGCCAATAAGGAAGCCTTGGTCATGTCCGGGCAATTGTTCATGGATGCGGTGCGCAAGAGTGGCTCGGCCTTGCTGCCTATCGACAGTGAACATAATGCTATTTTTCAATGCCTGCCGCGTGATTACCAAGGCGGCATGGCCCAGCATGGTGTGCGCAAAATTGTGTTGACCGCTTCCGGTGGTCCCTTCCTGACGCGCGCGCTCGATACCATGGCGACAGTAACGCCGGAGCAAGCGGTGGCGCACCCGAAATGGGTAATGGGGCGAAAAATTTCCATCGATTCGGCAACGATGATGAACAAGGGCTTGGAAGTGATCGAAGCGCACTGGCTCTTCGCGGCGCCGGCCGAGCATATCGACGTCTTGATTCATCCGCAGAGCGTGATTCACTCCATGGTTTCCTATCATGACGGCTCGGTGCTGGCCCAATTGGGAAATCCCGATATGCGCACTCCCATTGCGTATGGCCTGGCCTATCCGGAACGCATAGACTCTGGTGTCGCACCGCTTGATTTGATTCAAGTCGGGCAGTTGCACTTCACCGCTCCTGACTTGACGCGCTTTCCCTGTCTGGCGCTGGCCTATCAAGCGCTGCGCAGCGGTGCTTCGGCAGCGACGATTTTGAATGCCAGTAATGAAGTGGCAGTACAGGCTTTTCTCGAGGGCCGGATCAGTTTTACCCGCATTGCCGAGGTCATCGCTGCAAGCCTCGATGTCATCGCTTTGAGCGAACTCAGCGATTTGCCCGATATTTTAGCCGCCGATGCGCACGCCAGAGCGGTTTCTCATGCGATCATAAGCCGATGAATCTCTTGCAAACTCTTTTGGCGTTCGCCGTGGTGCTCGGAGTGCTGATCAGCATTCACGAGTTCGGCCATTATTTGGCGGCCCGTCTGTGTGGTGTGAAAGTATTGCGCTTCTCGTTGGGAATGGGGCGCGTGATTTTCATGCGTCGCTTCGGCGCTGATCAAACTGAATTTGCACTGTCTTTGTTGCCGCTCGGTGGTTACGTCAAGATGTTGGATGCGCGCGAACAAGATTTAAGCGACATTTCTGCCGCAGATTTGCCGCGTGAATTCGGGCGGCAGTCGGTATGGAAGCGTATGATCATCGTGGCGGCCGGTCCGTTGGCGAATTTTTTGCTCGCGATTGTTTTGTATGCGGGCTTGTTTTTACATGGTGTTCCTGAACCTATCGCTAAAATTCGTGTCTCATCGACATCCTCGGTGGCCGCGCAAGCCGGTTTGCGGCATGGCGATCTGATTGTCAGCGTGGCTGGGCAAACGGTACAAAGCTGGGGTGATATGCAATGGCGCTTGTTGCAACTGGCATTGGCGAAATCGAATGCTGAATTAGAGGTCGAGCGCTTCGATGTAGCGACTGGTCAATCGCTACGGCGCGTGGTCGATTTGCCGCTTAAGCAATTGTCAACCCAGGATCTGGAAGCCGATTTTCTGGCCCGCTTAGGCTTGGGTTTAGCCCGTCCTGCTGCGGTGTTAGGGCCGGTTTTGGCTGGTGGGCCGGCGGCGCAGGCCGGTTTGCGTCAAGCTGACTTGGTTTTGGCAGTGGATGGCGTGACCATGCTTGATGGCTTGGCCTTGACCGAAACCATTAATGCTTCGCCTGGCAAAGAATTGCATTTCAAAATAGCACGTGGAAAAGAAATTTTAGAAATTCAAGCCAAGCCGCTGGCCGAGGAAGTCAATGGCAAGACCATCGGACGCTTGAAGATACAAATGATGCTCGCACCGCAAATGGTGGTGAGTGCGGCATCGCTGCCACAAGCGGTGAGCAAGAGCGTGAGCAAAACTTGGGATGCCAGCGTGATGAGCGTCTCCATGCTGGGGAAAATGTTGGTCGGCGAAGTCTCCTTGAAAAATATTACCGGCCCGATTACGATCGCTGATTATGCTGGGCAAACCTCGCGATCGGGTTGGATCAGCTACATCAGTTTCATGGCTTTGATCAGTATTAGCTTGGGTGTCATGAATTTGCTGCCTATACCAGTGTTGGACGGAGGCCATTTGTTGTATTATTCGCTGGAAGTTTTAACGGGTAAGCCCGTGCCTGAACGTTTCGGCGAGATTGCGCAGCGGGTCGGAGTGGCCTTGTTGTTAGCAATGATGGCAGTCGCTTTTTTCAATGACATTGCCAGACTAATGTCATAATAGTCAGATTGATCACCGGAATTCATTCCAGATAGCAATATTGAGAGTATTGAAAGAACTTTACACCCAATGAAATTACATATCGAGCACTTTACTTTGCCAAATTTTCGACTCAAATCCATTGCTTTAGCTGCCTTGGCGCTTTGCACCGGCAGCGCCTTGGCGATTCCTGCATTCACCGTCAAAGATATTCGGGTAGAAGGTTTGCAGCGCACCGAAGCTGGCACGGTATTCAGTTACTTACCGGTCAAGGTAGGTGAAACCTTTGACGAAGCCAAGAGTACGGCAGCGATCAAATCGCTGTATGCAACCGGGTTTTTCAAAGATATTCAAATTGAAGAGCAAGATGGCGTGTTGGTGGTGCTGTTGGAAGAGCGTCCCACCATTGCCGGCGTTGAATTCAGCGGCACCAAAGAATTCGAGAAAGATGCGCTGATCAAGGCGCTCAAAGATATCGGTATCGGCGAATCGCGGATTTTCGATAAGGCGACGGTTGATCGCGCCGAGCAAGAACTCAAGCGACAATACCTGTCCAAGGGCTTGTACGGCATGCAGATCACCACCACCATTACGCCGATCGAGCGTAATCGGGTGCGGGTCACGTTTGCCGTCGATGAGGGTGATATCGCCCGTATTGCACAAATCAATATCATCGGCAACAAGGCCTTCTCTGACAGCGATCTGCGCGCTACCATGGCACTCAACACGCCGACTTGGTTTTCTTGGTACACCAAGGCCGATCAGTATTCGAAGCAAAAGCTGGCCGGCGATTTGGAAACCCTGCGCTCGTTTTATCAAAACCGCGGCTATCTCGAAATGCAAATTTTATCGAGCCAGATCGCGATCTCCGCCGATAAAAAAGACATTTACATCACCGTCAACCTGGTTGAAGGCGATAAATACAATATCTCTGATATCAAGCTCGAAGGCGAGATGTTCGGTCGTGAAACCGAGCTCGGTTCACTGTTGTTGCTCAAGAAGGGCGATATTTACAATGCAGCCTTGCTCACGGAGAGCACTAAACGTATTTCCGAACGCATGGGTAACTTCGGCTATGCTTTCGCCAACGTCAATGCCAATCCTATTCTCAATAAAGAGAAAAAAGAAGTGGCGTTTACGGTCTTGGTCGACCCCGGTAAGCGTGTCTATGTACGCCACATCAATTTGGCCGGCAATACCCGCACCCGCGATGAAGTCATCCGCCGCGAATTCCGCCAGTTTGAAGCTTCGTGGTATGACGGCGAAAAAATCAAAGCTTCACGTGATCGCGTTGAACGCTTGAGCTTCTTTAATGACGTTAAGTTGGAAACGCCGGAAGTCGCCACCAGTACCGATCAAGTCGATATCAACCTGACTGTCACGGAAAAACCGACCGGTAATCTGATGTTCGGTGCCGGCTACTCGAATGCCGAACGCTTGACCTTGTCCGGCTCGATTTCTCAAGCCAATGCCTTCGGCAGTGGCGATACCATCGGTCTTGAAGTCAATACCAGCAGCCAAAACCGTACAGTCGCCTTGTCGCACGTCGATCCGTATTTCACCGATGATGGCATCAGCCGCAGTTTGGAAGCGTATTTGCGCACGACGCGGCCTGTCATCGGCAGCGTCGGTGACTATAAAATCCAAACCACCGGCGGCAATATGCGTTTCGGCGTACCGTTCTCGGAAGTCGATACCGTCTTCTTCGGTATCGGTGCCGAGCGTACCAAGGTGTCGACCACCTCGTACAGCAGTCCGCAGCGCTACAAGCAGTATGTGGCTACCTACGGCAGCGCGGTGACGGACCCGACCGATCCCGACTTCGGTATCGGCACCGCCACCACCACTTCATTTCCACTGACGGCTGCTTGGCAGCGTGACAGCCGCGACAGCGTGCTCACGCCATCGGTTGGCCGCTATCAGCGTGCCAATCTGGAAGTGGCGGCGATCGGCAATCTGAAGTACTACCGTGCAATTTATAATGCGCAGTACTTCAAGCCGGTATATCGTTCGGTGATTCTCGCGCTCAATGGCGAATTCGATTATGGTCACGGTTTGGGTGGTAATCCTTATCCTATCTTTAAAAACTTCTATGCCGGTGGTATCGGCTCGGTACGCGGCTATGAGCCTTCGTCGCTCGGTACCCGCGATCCGAATAATGATTCGCTCGGCGGTGCCGCACGGATTATCGGTAACATCGAGTTCCAAATCCCGTTCCCGGGTGCGGATAAGTCGCTGCGCTGGTTCACCTTCCTCGATGGCGGCCAAGTTTTTGATGAAGGTCAAAAAATTCAAGTGCGCGATTTGCGTTTTGGTGCAGGTATTGGTATAAGCTGGATTTCTCCGGTCGGTCCTTTGAAACTGAGCTTTGGTCGTGCTTTGAATGCCAAGCCGGAAGATAAGAAGCAATCGTTCCAGTTCCAGATGGGTACCGGTTTCTGATCGCTGCTGTGCTGCTTGTTTGTGTTTGTTAGCTTTTGTTAGCTTTTGTTCGTGTTACGGAGATTATTTTGAGTCAACTTATTACCCCGTCCAAATTGTTTCAACGCTTAATGGTTTGTGCGGTCTGCGTACTCAGCGTTGCCCAGGTCCATGCGCAGGATTTCAAGGTTGCGATATTTGATTCTCAGCGAGTGATTCGGGAGTCGGCACCTGCCAAAGCTGCTGAAGCCAAGATTGAGCAAGAATTTTCCAAGCGTGGCAAGGAATTGCAAGATTTGTCAGCGAAGATCAAAACGATTGCTGAAAAACTCGATAAAGAATCACCGGTGCTGTCGGAATCGGAACGGATCAAGCGTCAGCGTGATCTGACTGATCTCGATCAAGATTTCAAGCGCAAACAAAGAATTTTCAATGAAGATTTGAATCAGCGCAAGAATGAAGAAATCGCCGCCTTGGTTGATCGCGCAGTGAAAGCCGTTAAGCTGATCGCCGAAACTGAAAAATACGATATCGTTTTACAGGATGCGGTCTACTCCAATCCGCGCGTCGATATCACAGACAAGGTGCTCAAAGCGCTCTCCAAATAAATCATGACCACGACGAGCACTCGGCTGGGAGAATTAGTCGATCGCTTCGGTGGTCAATTGATCGGATCTCCCGATATTTGCGTTTCCGGCATTGCTGCTTTGAGTGAGGCCGGTGCGCAGCACGTGAGCTTTCTCTCCAATAGCAAATTGCGCGCGCAAGCGGCTGCTTCGCAGGCAGCGGCCTTGATACTGACACCGTCCGACCACACACAGATTGGCACTGAGTACACGGGCGCGCGCATCGTCAGCGATAACCCCTACGTGTATTTCGCTCGGGCCGCGCAATATTTTGCGGCATTGGTGGCGATCGTTCCGCCAGCCGGCATCCATCCCAGCGCCTGGGTCAGCCCGCACGCGCTGATCGACGCGACTGCCAGCATCGGTGCACAGGTCAGCATCGAGGCTGAGGCGGTGATTGGTGCTGGTGTCGTGATCAAAGCGGGCACTGTGCTAGGACGTGGTGTGACGATAGCGGCGGACAGCCTGATTCACGCCAACGTCAGCATTTATGATTATTGCGTCATCGGTGAGCGTTGCATCGTGCATTCCGGGGCGGTGATCGGTGCCGATGGTTTCGGCTTTGCCAACGAGCGTGGCAGCTGGATCAAAATCCCGCAAACCGGTCGCGTAGTGATCGGTAATGATGTCGAGATCGGTGCCAATACCAGTATTGATCGCGGTGCCTTGGCTGACACGATTATTGAAGATGGCGTCAAGCTCGATAACCAGATTCAAATCGGTCACAACTGCCATATCGGTGCACATACAGCCATGGCCGGCTGCGTTGGCGTGGCCGGTAGCGCCAAAATTGGCAAACATTGTACTTTCGGTGGTGCCGCCATGGTGCTCGGTCATTTGACCATCGTCGATAACGTGCACATTTCTTCGGCCAGTATGGTGTCGCGATCCATACTCGAACCTGGCCAGTACACCGGTTTTTACCCCTTGGCGAAAAATGCTGACTGGGAAAAAACTGCTGCGATCGTCCGTAATCTGTCTGGCATGCGTGAAAAAATCCGCGCGCTGGAAAAAACCATCAACACATTGAAATCATCATGAAGAAAACACTGAATATCAACGAAATCAAAGAATATCTGCCGCATCGCTATCCGATGTTGTTGGTCGATCGTGTGCTTGACTGGGAAGAGGGTAAGAGTATTACCGCCATCAAAAACGTCACCGCCAACGAAGAGTTTTTTAACGGTCACTTCCCGAACAAACCGGTCATGCCCGGTGTATTGATGATAGAAGCCTTGGCCCAAACGGCCGCGATTTTATCGTTCCTGACGATGGGACAAAAGCCTGATGAAAAGACCATTGTGTATTTTCTCGGCATCGACGGTGCCCGCTTCAAGCGCCCGGTCGAACCAGGTGACCAATTGAAGATGGAAATCGAAGTCATCAAGGTAGCGCGCGGGATTTGGAAGTACAAAGCCAAAGGTACGGTCGATGGCCAGTTGGCAGTCGAAGGCGAACTGATGTGCACGATGCGCAAGACTGACGACAATACGGAGAAATAATGCTGATTCACCCAAGCGCGCTGATTGATCCCAAGGCCGAGCTCGACAGCAGCGTCGAGGTCGGCCCCTATGCCATCATCGGACCGCATGTCCGCATCGGTGCCGGCAGTAAAATCGGTTCGCATGTCGTCATCAATGGTCATACCACGATAGGGCGCGAGAACGTGTTTCACTCTTTTTCTTCGATCGGCGGTCCGCCGCAAGATAAGAAATATGCCGGTGAAATTACCTATCTCGAAATCGGTGAGCGCAATCTGATACGTGAATTCTGTACCTTCAATTGCGGTACCGTGCAGGATCGTGGCGTCACCCGTATTGGTAACGATAATTGGTTTCTCGCCTATGTGCATATCGCGCACGACTGCAGTGTCGGCAATAACACCATTTTCTCCAATAATGCGGCACTGGCCGGACACGTAGAAATCGGTGATTGGGTCATCATGAGTGGCTTTTCGGCGGTGCATCAGTTTTGTAAAATCGGAGCACACGCCTTTGTCGGCATGAACACCAGTCTGACGCAAGACGTACCGCCATTTGTGCTGTTATCCGGTAATCCGGCGCAAGCCCACGGTGTGAATTTGGAAGGCTTGAAGCGGCGCGGTTTCGAGCGCGATGCCCTCAATGCGATTCGCCACGCCTACAAATTATTGTATAAATCGGGTTTGACACTGGACCAAGCCAAGCTCGCACTCGATGAACAGATCGCCAGCTTGAACGGTGATGCGGCGCTGCAGATACGCTTGCTGCGTGATTTTCTCGATGCCTCAGCACGTGGCATCGTGCGCTGACTGGCTCGCCATGGCAAATCATCCCCCTGTCATTGCGATGGTCGCTGGTGAAACCTCGGGCGACATGTTAGCTAACCGCTTGTTATCGGGTTTGCGGCCACGCTTGCCTGATTCGCTCATGCACGGCATCGGTGGTCCGCATATGGCTGAGTATGGTTTCGTCAGCGACCATCCTATGGATAAGCTGTCGGTGCGCGGGCTGTTCGAAGTGCTCATGCATTACCGCGAAATCAGCGGTATACGCCGACAACTGCAACAAGCTTTGCTGCAGGAGCGGCCCGACGTCTTTATCGGCGTCGATGCGCCGGATTTTAATCTTGACTTGGAAATCGCGCTCAAACAGGCGGGCATTCCAACCATGCACTATATCAGCCCATCGATTTGGGCTTGGCGTGGTGGTCGGATCAAAAAAATTGCGCAAGCGGTAACGCATATGTTGGTGGTATTTCCCTTTGAAGAGGAAATCTATCGCCAAGCCGGCATTCCCGCCACCTATGTCGGCCATCCTTTGGCACAAGTGATTCCTATGGACATCGATGTCGAGGCTGCCCGTGCAGAGCTCGGACTCGACCCGCGTTTCAAGGTCGTCGCGATTTTGCCCGGCAGTCGGATGTCGGAACTTAAATATAATACCGTCGCCTTCGTCGGTGCCGCCAAACTCCTGCTCGAGCGCGATCCCCATTTGCAAATCGTGGTGCCGATGGCCGGTAACAAGCAGCGCCATTACTATATCGAATTGGTCGTCGCCGCCAAACTCGAAGGTGTAGCGATCTTGCTGATCGATGGTCGTTCGCATACCGCCATTGCCGCCGCCGATGCGGTGCTGGTCGCGTCCGGCACGGCCTCGCTGGAAGTGGCACTGTTCAAAAAGCCGATGGTCATCGCCTACAAGATGATGGAAGCCTCATGGCAAATCCTCAAGCACATGGGGTATCAGCCTTGGATAGGCTTGCCAAATATTCTCGCGCGCGAATTCGTGGTGCCCGAGTTTTTGCAGGCGGCCGCTACGCCGTTGGCTTTGGCCGATGCCATCTGGGCCCAGCTCAATGATGATATGATACAAAAGCAGTTGCAGCAGCGTTTCACCGACATGCATCATTTATTGTTGCGCGATACTGCTGCACTCTCTGCCCAAGCCGTGCTCGACGTCATCGCGGCACGCTGATTCTGTTGCTGACGGCAGCCATGCTGCCGCTTTTTCCGGTATTTTTCTATGTACGTTGATTCCCATTGCCATATCAATTTTCCTGAGTTAGTCCAACGTTTGCCGGAAATCTTGGAAACGATGCGCACTAACGAGGTCGGCCATGCGCTCTGCGTGGCGGTCGATTTGCCGGATTTTCCGCAAGTGCTGGCCTTGGCGCAAGCTCATCCGCACATCTATGCCTCAGTCGGCGTGCATCCCGATTACGAAGACACGCCCGAACCCAGTGCGGAACAACTGGTTGAGTTGGCGCAGCATCCAAAAGTGATTGCTATCGGTGAAACCGGGCTCGATTATTTTCGCCTGCAAGGCGATCTCGAGTGGCAACGCGAACGTTTTCGCCAACATATTCGGGCTTCGCGCCTGTGCCGCAAACCGCTGATCATCCACACCCGCGCCGCCGCCGCCGATACTATCCGTATTTTGCAAGAAGAAGCGGCTGGCGTTGCGCAGGGTGGGGTGGCGGGTGTCTTGCATTGTTTTACCGAGTCGCTGGAAATGGCCGAGGCAGCCATAGCGATGGGTTTTTATATTTCCTTTTCAGGCATCTTGAGCTTCAAGAGTGCCAAGGATTTGCAAGCCGTTGCACGGGCCTTGCCGCTGGAACGCATTTTGATCGAAACCGATGCCCCTTATCTGGCACCGATGCCGCACCGCGGCAAAACCAACGAGCCCGGTTTCGTGCGCCATGTCGGCGAATTTCTGGCTAATTTACGCGGCATTTCCGCCCAAGAAGTGCAGCAAGCGACAACGCGCAATTTCTTCGACTTATTCTCGGACGCGCAACGGCCCGCGGAAGTCGCATGAAGTCCGCGCCTGCCGCTTGCTGCTTGGCGCTGCTGCTACTCAGCAGCGCCGCGTCGGCCGACAGCTATGACGATTTTTTATTTGCGGTGCGTTTCAATGACAGTGCGAAGCTGCAAACTCTGCTGGCACGCGGCATGGATGCCAATGCCGTCGAAGCGCTGCGCGGCGAAACGGCCTTGATGATAGCGCTGCGAGAAAAATCCTTCAAGGTACGCGATTTGCTATTGCAATTGCCGGAGCTGAAACTCGAGGCGCGCGCAACAAACGGAGATACCGCCTTGATGCTGGCCGCATTTCTCGGTGACAGCGACAGCGTGGCCAAATTGATCGCCGCTGGAGCCGAAGTCAACCAAGTCGGTTGGACGGCATTGCATTATGCCGCCGCCTCCGGCAATCCCGAAACCATTGCTGTTTTGCTTGAGCATGCCGCGTATATCGATACCGAATCGCCGAATAAAACCACGCCTTTGATGATGGCTGTACGCTCCGGAAAAAATGCCGCGGTCGAGCTCTTGATCGACGAGGGTGCCGACCTATACCTGAAAAATGACCGGGGCATGACTGCCCTCGATTTTGCGCTGGAAAATGAACGGAAAGACTTGATTTTGTTGTTAAAAAACCGCCTCGCGGCGAAGCCGAATTAAGCTATTTTCAGTGCCGCTAAAAATTCAATTTTTTGCACCGCATCATATTGTGAACAGGCCTGCGCCTGTGTTACAGTGCGGTCTTCATCGTCTTGGAGTTCATTCTGTGGATAGTTATAGTTGTCGCTCTTTTGTAGCGCATAACCCGGCACGGTAACCGCAGATTTCCTGCTGCTACCTTGCCACTCGGCGGGTAGTAGTATTGACAGCACGATGCTGATTTTCTACTCACCCAAGTTTTTTGACATCTGACTCCTCAGTTCGGCAGGCAGCCAGATGCTTACATCCATCAATGCAGGTGAGTATGCTCATCTGCCGGGGAGTCAGTTTGTTGCGTCTTCATTTAATCTCTCGTTTTACCCTTCTGTCAGCAGGAGGATGCCATGCTTGAATTATTCAAATTCAATTCACGCGACGATGTGGTCGATCATGGTGGTCCTAACCGCTGGGATTGGGCCTTGCTGCCGCTGATTTTAGCCTTGGTCAGTATCTTCGCCTTCGCTGCCATGCAGATGAGTCATCCGTTTGCCGTCGGCGAAGCTTTGGAAGTCTCACTCGATCCTTGGTATCTGCCGTACTACCTGCTCAGAACCATCTTACGCATGTTTACCGCGCTCGGCTTTTCACTCTTGTTCAGCCTGGCTTTTGCAGCTATCGCAGCGAAATATGCGGCGGCGGAAAAAGTCATGGTGCCGGCACTCGATATCTTGCAATCGCTGCCGATTCTCGGCTTTCAGGCGATTGCGATCGCACCGTTCATCGCCTTGTTTCCCGGTAATTTGTTAGGCGTTGAATGTGCGGCGATTTTTGCGATCTTCACTTCGCAAGCTTGGAATATGGCATTCAGTTTGTATCAATCGATGCGTACCGTACCACCCGAATTACAAGAAGCCGCACATATTTTTCGCCTATCCGGCTGGCAGCGTTTCTGGCGCCTCGAGTTGCCGTATGCGATGCCAGGTTTGCTGTGGAATATGATGATGTCGATGTCGGGTGGCTGGTTTTTCTTGGTTGCCGCTGAAGCGATTTCGGTGGCCGGCCAAGATATCAAATTACCGGGCATCGGTTCCTATATTGCGGTGGCGATTGAAACTGAAAACGGTACCGCCATCGCCTGGGCCATCGGTGCCATGCTGACCGGTATTTTGCTCTACGATCAATTGTTTTTCCGTCCTTTGTTGGCTTGGGCAGATAAATTCCGTTTCGAAGAATCGCAAGGAGAAGCATCGCAACAATCGTGGCTACTCGATTGGATGCGCAACAGCAGTTGGATACGCGGCTGGACTGAAAATTTCTGGTCCTTCATGAGTCGCGGCTTATCGTGGTTTGCCGTTACCTACGATGGCACTTCCGAACGGGCGATCAAAAAAGGCATGAGCCCGCTGTGGTCGCGGGTTTGGGATGGGGTGCTGATTGTGATCACCATGCTGGCAGTGTTTCGTCTGGTCAGTTTCATCCGCAGTGATGTCGGCATGAGTGAAGTGGTACATGTGTTCGGACTCGGTCTCATTACGCTCACACGGGTGATGTTGTTGATCGGTTTGGCTTCGCTGGTATGGGTGCCGATTTCAGTTTGGATCGGTTTGCGCCCGCAATACTCACAAAAAGTGCAGGCACTGGCGCAATTTCTGGCCGCCTTTCCAGTCAACCTGATGTTTCCTATCGTCGTGTATGCGATGGTATCGTTCAAACTCTCGCCCAATATCTGGCTCAGTCCGCTCATGGTCTTCGGTACCCAGTGGTATATTTTGTTCAATGTCGTCGCCGGTGCCTCGACTATTCCGAATGAATTGCGCCTGGCTGCCGATAATCTTGGACTCAAGGGTTGGTTGAAATGGAAGCGCGTGTATTTGCCGGCGATTTTCCCCAGCTATATCACCGGTGCCATCACCGCCAGCGGTGGCTCGTGGAATGCCAGTATCGTGGCCGAATACGTTACTTGGGGTAAAACCACTTTGGTGGCAGACGGCTTGGGCAGTTACATCAAACAAATGACGGAAAGCGGTGACTTTCATCGCATCGCCTTGGGCATAGGCGTGATGTGTATTTTTGTGATGATGTTGAACCGCTTTTTCTGGCGCAAATTGTATTTGCTCGCCGAAGACCATATTCGTTAAGAAAGAAGATCAAGATGAATCAACCGCTGCTGATAGACCTGCAACAGGTCGCCAAATCCTTCAAGGCATCCGACGGCAAGTCGCGCCTCATTCTTGATAAAGTCGATTTCCAGCTTAAAGAAGGTGAAATCGTCGCCTTGCTGGGCAAATCCGGTTCCGGTAAATCGACTTTGTTACGCATCATGGCCGGTTTGATCCCGGCCGACAAGGGCAAGGTCGCCTACCGCGACAAGACCATACACGGCCCGGTGGCCGGGGTGGCGATGGTATTCCAATCGTTTGCCTTGTTCCCGTGGTTAACCGTGCAGCAAAACGTTGAACTCGGGCTCGAAGCCCAAGGTGTCGCCGCTGATGAACGTGAAACGCGCGCCGACGCTGTGCTCGAATTGATCGGTCTGGCTGGCTTTGGTGGCGCTTTGCCGCGCGAATTATCAGGTGGCATGAAACAGCGCGTTGGCATCGCCCGCGCACTCGTCACCAATCCCGATATTCTGCTGATGGATGAAGCCTTCTCGGCACTCGATGTGTTGACCGGCGAAACTCTGCGCAATGACATGCTGGAACTGTGGGATGAAGATAAGATTTCCACTAAAGGCATCTTGATAGTCTCGCACAATATCGAAGAAGCGGTGGTGATGGCCGATCGCATCATCATTCTTTCCAGCGACCCCGGCACGATCCGTTGCGAAATCAAGATAGATTTGCCACGACCACGGAATGTGGATTCACATGAAGTGCGCGCCTTGATTGATGAAGTCTATGGCTTGATGACCATGCGCACCACCCATGAAGCCAGTTCCGAAGTACCGAGCGCGAAGCATCTTGGTTACCGCTTGCCCGATACCGATGTCAGCCGCATCGAAGCGATTCTCGATATGGTCGCCGCAACCCCTTACAATGGCCGCGCCGATTTGCCACAACTGGCCGAAGAAGCCGAATTGTCGGATGAAGAATTATTCCCAACCTATGAAGCGCTGAGCCTGCTCGGCTTTGCCGTGCTGGAAAAAGGCGACATCATCTTGACCCCCTTGGGGCAAAAGTACTTCGACGCCGAACAAGCCGAGAAGCAGGAATTATTCGGTCAACAGTTACTCATGCACGTCCCCTTGGCCGCGCATATCCGGCGCAAACTCGAAGTCGAAGTCAATGGCAACTTGTCGGAACAACCCTTGCTGGAATTGTTGGAAGAATTCCTCAAAGCAGACGAAGCCAAGCGCGTGCTCGAAGTGGCGATCGAATGGGGCCGTTATGGCGAAGTCTATGAATACGATTACCATACTGGTCGCCTGAAACTGCCGGAACAAGAAAGCGAAGAGTAGTTTGTTCTGCAAAAAAAAGACGCTGCGGCGTCTTTTTTTTGCATCTCACTTATTGTGTCATTTTCGTCACTATCTGCGATCGAGATTGACGCCAATACCAAGTTTCCAAGATACTGTAGTGGCAACATTTTGGCGTAATTTTTTTTGCTTGATTTTTCCAAACGAGGGTGGGACATGAATTCCTTACGCATGCTGCAATGTACCCTTGTATCTCTGGCTATGTTGGCTGCGCCGGCGGCCCAAGCACAAGAATTAAGCGCGCAACAACTGCAGCAAATCGATGCCCATGCACTGGCCGCGCCCTTCAGCGCTGAGCAGGATGCGCGTCAGTTGGCGGCCTATCTGACCGAGGGGCTCAGTTCAGAGCGGGAAAAAGCCCGCGCGATTTACCGCTGGATCACCGATCGCATCAACTACGATGCCGCGGCTTACCTGAGTGGACACAGTGACGCCAGCACGGTAGAAGAAGTACTGCGCAAGCGCATCAGCGTCTGTGTCGGTTTCGCCGGCTTGTTTGAGCAATTGGCACGCGCCGCCGGCCTGGAAGCGCGCACCATTTCCGGCTATGCCAAGGCAGCCGGCAGTCTGCCGGGCCAGCATTTTGATAAAGCCAATCATGCCTGGAATGCCGTGCGCATCGATGGCCAGTGGCGGCTGGTTGACACCACTTGGGGGGCCGGTTATTTGAAAGAAGGGAAATTTCAAAAAGAATTATCGGAAACATTTTTCTTAACCGCCCCTGAACAATTAGCCTTCACCCATTTTCCACTTGATCATCAAGCGCAGTTTCAAAGTACGCCGCATTTATCGCAAGCTGAATTTGAATCCTTGCCGGCATTGGAAGCGAATTTTTTCCACAGCAGCATCTCACCGCTGGCAGTCTGGTCTGCCCTCAAAAACGTGCAGGCAGAAGGTGGTTTAGTGCATACCTTCACGCTGCCCTATCATTCGGTCGCCGTACGCGAGGCGCCACTGATGTATCGTCTGCGGCGTGAGCAGGCGTATGCGTTCCGCATTGAGGCGACGCTGTTTGAAAAAATGGCCATCGTGCAGAGCGATCACTGGCAAGAAATGCAGCAGCAGGGTACTTCCTTCGTGCATGAGCTCAGCAGTGTTTGGCCCGGTTCTTTGATGGTGGTTGGCAAACCATATGGCAGTGAACAGTATACGGCGATCTTGGCTTATGAATTGCAGTGATGGCCGGTGCTGCCGGTTTGATTTTCCGCTCAACGGTCATGCCCGACAGCTCTGCGCTGAGCTACTATTCACACAAGTTGTTTTCACAGAAAAAAAAGTGCCCTTGATCGACCCTCTCACCCTGAAGGCACTAAGTGTAGTGGTCAAGTTATTTCGGACACATCAATAGGTTTTTTTTCTGCCATTTCTTTTTCGTAAATCATGGGCGGCAAATTGCCCAGCGTTGAATGCAATCGTAAGCAGTTATAAAAGCCTACGATGTATTCAATGATGTCTTTT
>NZ_JASJVS010000009.1:0-87310 GCF_035019605.1 Undibacterium sp. 5I2
CGTATGTTAAAGCGCTCGATAAGAAGGTTCTTAATGATATAGGGACGGCGTCGACGTTGGTGACGATTGCGAATCCGGTTGGAGTGGCGGGAGTTGTTGCTGGAACGGTTGGAACTTTATCAAGCTTAGCAGATGGGATATTAAACGATGAGTTCGGATCTGCTTTAACAAAAGAAATTTTAGCAGCATCAGCAACAAAATATCTGAAAGCTGTTTATGGATTGTCAGAAGCTGTGTCAAATAGAATAACTGCAGTAGTCGATTTAAGTGGTGGTTGGCAAGCTTTTATAGATCGGGCTAAAGAAACCAAGGTGCCAGATAATTCAGGAGGGAGATAGTGAAATTTCAAAAAATGATTTTAATAATTTGCTACCTTGTTTTGATTTTAGGTTGTATTCGGTTTGTGCAGCGATTGCTCGACGATAAGTATACGAATTTGTGGGTTATTTTCATAGGAGAAATTTGGCTTATTTGGGCGGTGCTTGCATTTAAATACAATAAGGATATGCCTGGGGTCGGTCCATATAGTTATGAAAATGGAACAAATCAATTTGCGCGTACAGTATTGCTAATTGTTATATTGGCATCTGCCGTGGCATCCATATGTACATAGCCGGCATCGCCATCCCTATTGGTGCCGGCGCCGGCAGCGTCAGCGGCCACCTCAGTAACAGCAAGATCGACAGCCAGTATGCCAGCGTTGGACAACAATCCGGCATGTTAGCCGGTGACGGTGGGTTTACTGTTCAGGTCGGCGGTAAAACCGAACTCACGGGTGCCGTGATTGCCAGTACCGCGCAAGCGCTTGAACAAGGGCTGAACAGTTTTAACAGCGCCAATGGTTTGGTGATAAACGATATGCAAAACCAAGCAGCATTTAGCGCACACAGCATGAGTGCCAGCGGTGGCGTCGGTACGCTGCCGGCGGGGAACCAAGGTACGGCTGCAGGCTTGGGTCTGGCTGGGGGAAATGCGCAGAGCGTCAGCCAGAGCGGGATTTCCGGCATAGCTGGAAACACCAGCATCACCAGCGATGCCGCGCAAACCGGCATTGCAGCGATATTCAATGCCCAGCAAGTGCAGCAGACTATCAACGCGCAAACGCAGATCACAGCGGCGGCCAGCCAGCAAGCACCGCAGGCCGTGGCGAGTTATGCAGAGAGCCAGCAAACTGCTTTGCGCGAACAAGCGAAAAACGAAAACGATCCGATCAAACGCGCCGAGCTACAAAGCGAAGCCGATAAGTGGAACGAAGGCGGTGTTAATCGCGCGAAGCTACACCTCGTCACCGGTGCATTAAGCGGCGGAATTGGTGGCGCACTTGGTGCCGGCGCGGCGGCACTGGCGGCACCCATGCTTGAGCAGGTTCAGAGCAGTATGGCTGAACAACTCACCGGAGCCGGTCTCTCACTTGGTCTGGCGAACATGGCGGCGCAAGCGATTGCGACCGGGGCTGCGGCCGGTATCGGTGGCGCGGCAGGTGGAGGTATGGCTGGTGCGGGAATGGGCTTGGTGGTCGATGCGAATAATCGGCAGTTGCATCCTGATGAAACTGCAAAACTCAAACAACTTCAGCAAGGTAAAACCCAAGAAGAGCGACAACGGCTTACCGACGCAGCATGTGCGATGGTACATTGTTCCGCAGGAGTTCCAGATAGTGATCCCTATAAAACGGCACTGGCCGCATCCGAACAACGTGGGCAACAATACACGGCTGAACAGAGTCAGTTGAAAATTACCGGCCTGTTCTCTTACGAACGTTTAGACCCATTCGTTGATACCGTCGATCGTTATCAAATTCCAAATCGAACGGTCGGTGCAGTGCAAGGCGTCATGGGATCTGCGGCTGCGGCAAGTGCATTGACGGCAGGATGTGCAACTGTCGTTGGTTGCGGTCTTGGCGCGACGGTTGCAGGTACCAGCCTGGATTATTCGCATGCCGGGTTTCAGCAACTGGTCAGCGGCAATGCAACGCCAACCTATGGCGAGCAAGCATTGCAAAGTTTGGGATTGAGTCCACAGGCTGCGGCATCGATGTATGGTGCTGTTAATCTTGGAGCGACGGTTGGCACTGTGGTACTGGCGAATCAGGCTGGTATCAAGTTGACGCAAGCTAATACGTTGGCGCAGGCGAGTTATAAGGAGTTTAATCCCAATGGGATTAAAGTGACTCCTGAGATTATGCAGGCACCGCAAGCACAGGCTCTCATCAAGGAAATTCAGGCCGGCAACCCTAATCTCCCTTCAAATGCAGTAGAAAGATTCGCTAAAGAATATCTTGAGTCAGGGACATTCTTACCACAAGCCGGGATTGCCACTTCAGGCAGCACGTTAGTCAAAGTTGTACCAAAGGGCGATGGCGTGTCATCTAACAGCGGATATTGGCTGAGTCCTCAGCAAGCGCAAGCCGTTGCCACCATGACGCCAGATCAAGCTGGCAAGGTGCTTGGATTACCAGCGGCACAGGCGGCTAACATGCTTAGAAATGGTGTGGATTTTTATGCTATTACGCCTAAACCGGGCGTTACACCAAATGTTTTTGTGTCTAGTGTAGCCAATACGTCGCAAGGAGCAGTCTCCATGCCCGGTGGGGCGCAACAGATAATTGTGCCGAACCGTACACAATGGACAGTGCCTGTGCCCGTGAATCCGTTCAAATTACTATCTGCAACAGGAGGATCGTGATGAAGAAAGAGAGAGATCTTCAAGCAAAGGCTCGGGTGTTGCGTACTTTACTTGAAAAATATGCCATTTCAGATTCAGACGTAAAAGAGGCTTATGAATGGATTAAGTCTCTTCTTGATGAGGCTGAAGCTGGTCAAATCAATGAGCCGATGAAATTCCCCTATGGTTGGATATTTTTCAGAGGAGAAAATAATCTGCCAGCTTATCCGGACTTGTGCGGTGCTGCTGCTGATTTTGCAGATGTGCTTGAAAAAATTAGATGAGTCCCCAACAAGCACAGGCGGTTGCATTAAGGACGCCAGAGCAGGCAGGGAAAGTGCTCGGTCTACCAGCAACGCAAGCGGCCAACATACTTAAAAACGACGTGGATTTCTATGCGATCACGCCCAAGTCTGGCACAACACCGACGGTATTCGTGTCGAGCGTAGCGAATACAACGCAAGGTAAGGTAACGATGCCGGGGACTGCACAGCAAGTCATTGTGCCGAATCGCACGCAGTGGACACCCCCCGCGCCGGTCAATCCCTTCACGTTGCGTAGCGCAGGAGGCGGCTAATGGACAAGGTAAAAAATCTGCAAGAGAAGGCGCGAGTACTGCGTGAACTACTGGAACGATATGCCAAGGTTGATGACGATGCAGAAAGGTTATTGGGCTGGTTAATGCCACTGTTCATAAAAATAGAAAAGGGCCGGGTTGTTCCACCTCAAGGATATGAGCACCATATGGCACTTGGAAAAGAGCCTGAGTTTTATGAGCGCCATAAGGACGTTTATTCTGCGGAGTCTAATTTCATATCTGTATTAGAAGATTGGGAATCTCAAGATTGGTATCAAAAACTTAAAACAGGAAAATAACATGTGCCGATCAGGAGTAATTTCCTCCATGGACATGGCGGCGCAAGCGATTGCGACCGGGGCTGCGGCAGGTATCGGTGGCGCGGCAGGTGGCGCGGCAGGTGGCGTATCAGGTGCGGGCATGGGCTTGGTGGTGGATGCGAATAATCGGCAGTTGCATTCAGAAGAAAAAATCCTAGCCAAACATCTGGCAAAACAAAGCAACGGCAAATATACACAAGCACAGATTGAAGATCAGATGCGCGGGATGTCGATGAAAATAAATGGTGTCACCGAAGCTGGAACGCCTGATGTCATTATTGGTACCAATCTTGGCGATGGCACGTGGCTAAAAGCCGGAACAACGTCAGACGGGCAGCCAATATTTATGCAACAAATTTCAACGGAAGATACCGCGTTGCGCACTTATATTGTGAATAATACGACGCACGGTGAAATACCAAGCTCAATCACGTATGGTGCAACCTATATCGCTCCGTCTTACAGCAATACAGCGATACCGTTACCGATGCCAATAGCCAACTGTGCGACGGCAGAATGTGCTGCAGGAGTACTGCCTAACAGACCGCTGAGCCAGACTGAAATCGATACGATGAAAAGTGGAACAGCGGATTTTGCGGCTAGTGTTTCTAATCAGGCAGGTCAATTTAGTGCTTATGCAACGGCATATGGTGCCTATCTGGCGTCGCAACCGAACGCAGTTTTGCAAGCGGGTGCGCTGACTCAGTATGGAATGGCAGGAACTGCAACCATAGTCGGATTTGGGGCTAGCGCTATTGAGCAGTTGTTGCGACCCCCTCTGTGTCAGGATAGTTGGTAAGTTGCCGATTTCGGCATTTTCTAACCATCACGGCGGCAGGATTAATACATGTCTCGCATACCAAACGAACGGATTCCCCTTCCATTGTCAGCATGTCGAAGCAGGAAGGCATTTCTGAAGCCGACAGCAGTTGAAAAAAGTCCTGCCAAAGAAATGAATTTTGGCAGGACTTTTTTTCAAGCTAGTATTTCAATCAAATTTCATCATCAAGGAGCTCACTATCCCACCCCAGAAAAATGACACTGGCTTTATTGCGCCATCAGATGTCAGTGAATACACTTCCACATCATCATAGAAGTGGTTTTTGTGTGTGATCGTAAATATGGCGGTGTTCGGGGTACTTCCTGCCGTGACGGCATAGCTAGCCGCGCTCATTTGAGACGTGTATTGCAGCGTAGTGCTGTCGTGGCTGTCTGTATTGAAAAAGGGCCCGCTATCGCCGATACGTACGGTCTGAGGAATATGCTGTGCTGAAAATACTCGATATTCGCCAATTTCATAATTGACACCCAAAGGAACTCCATTGGCTGCAGAATAATATTGGCTGTTCGAATGACCCTGATCAATGCAGGGACCGCTGGTAAAGTCGAACCTGAATGTTTGAATTGAACGTAGTGCGTCAACCGGGTTTCCCGGTGAAATATAAAATACGCTGCCTGCCGTGGCCGGCGTGAGAACATAACTGCCCTTGCCGGCGCATTCGTTTTCTCCAATTAAATTGAGCGCGAATGTCGTGTTGATTCCATTTTTTACCATTGCTGTATAAGCTTTGAGAAAAGGAAATTCCACTCCAGTCGCTGTGGCAGTTGCGGCTGTTTCGGTGGTTGCGGCGTCAGTGGCGCTGCTGCTGCTGCCACCACAAGCAGATAATAATAGTGCCAAACCGGCAAAGATATAAGAATGAGTAGTTTTCATGGAATGAAGTTTAAATCGGGGAAAATTTGAAGCGCAGGTTGGATGTAGATAATCGGCAGAAGTTCCTGTGCATGAGGCGGCTGTTTCCGCCAACGACATGTTGATTGTTACCCGCAAGTCAAGTCAATTACGTATCCACCCAGTCGCTCAATTCGTCATTTCCGCCTGCGCGAAAATGACGAATCAACGGCTTGATGGTGCTGCTTTTTTTGCGAATCAGCGCAAGCGCTGGTGACACGCTATGATGTGTCTCTTTTAAAATAATTTAGCCAACGATGAGCTCTGCTGCCAGCCTTAAGCCACAACGTGTCGAATTTTTTTGCCAAGATGGGGTCGCCTTGGCGGGCCATTTTTTTAGCGCCGGCGGGGTGGACAAGGGTTTGCCAGTGTTGATTTGTCCGGCTACCGGTGTGAAACAACATTTTTACCTGCGCTTTGCCGCTTGGTTGGCGAATCAGGGGCATGCAGTGTTGGTGTTCGATTACCGTGGCATTGGATTGTCTTTGTCGGGGCCGCTGAAAAACAGCCGTGCCAGTTTGACGCAGTGGGGTCAGCAAGACCAAGTCGCCGCGTTGACATTTTTAATCGAACGCAGTGGCAGTGCCCAGGCAGTCTTGGTCGGGCACAGCGCCGGCGGACAAATGATGGGATTGATGTCGAATCATGCGCAGCTTGCACGCGTGGTTGGGGTAGCGATTTCCAGTGGTTGGTTTTCCGGTATGCGGGCAGCCTTCGCGCGCCAAGCCCGTTTCGGTTTGCGCGTGGTGATGCCGCTTGCCAGCGCCGTACTTGGCTATGCGCCGGCGGCTTGGCTCGGGCTGGGCGAGAATTTGCCGCGTGCGGTGGGGCGTCAGTGGGGGCAGTGGTGTGCTGCCGGTGGTTATGCCAGTAATGCGGTAGTGGGCAAGCCGGAGCAGGATTTTCATGCGCAGATACGGATGCCGGTGACGGCTTTTTATGCGCAAGATGATGATATCGCTAATGCCGTTACGGTTGCTGACTTACTGCGTACCTTCCCAAATGCGAATAAGCAGGCTGTCTGTGTCGAGCCAGCCCAGTTCGGCCTGGCTGCCTTGGGTCATATCGATTGGTTCCGCAGTTCGCACCAGGCGGTGTGGCCTTTGTTGGCGGCGGCCGTGCGCGGTGAGTAAGCCGCTTTGTGGTTAACAAAAAACATCAAAGCGCGATGTATCTCTGTATTTTTGCGATTTGCTTGACCCTGACGTAAGGGGTGAGTTTATGATCAAGCTCTGATGGTCGTCGGTCAATTTGACTGCTGCGTGGCAGTTTTACATTTTTTGGAGCGAGTATGTACCCAGTCGAATTGCGGCAGGTTAATCGGATTTATCATCTCGACGCCGTCGATGTGCCGGCGCTCAGTGATATTGATTTACAAATTCGCCCGAATTGTTTTACCGTCATTTCCGGGCCTTCCGGCAGTGGCAAGACCACCTTACTCAATCTGATCGGTTGCATAGACCGTGCCGACAGTGGTGAAGTCGTCGTCGCTGGTCAGGCGGTGCATACCATGTCGGACAATGCCTTGTCGGATTTTCGTGCGCGCCATCTTGGCTTCATTTTTCAGAATTTTAATTTGCTGCCGGTCTTGAGCGCTTATGAAAACGTTGAATACCCGCTGATTCTGGCCCAAGTGCCGGCGGCGCGGCGGCGCGAGCGGGTGCGCAGTTTGCTCGATGCGGTCGGCTTGTCGGATCGGGCGCAGAACCGCCCCGGTCAATTGTCGGGCGGGCAGCGGCAGCGCGTGGCGATTGCGCGCGCCTTGGCGATCGAACCGAAACTGGTGCTGGCCGATGAGCCGACGGCTAATCTCGATAGCCAAACCGGCGCGGCCATCATCACCTTGATGCGCAAGATGCAGCGCGAGCATCAGGTGGCCTTTGTGTTTTCTTCGCATGATCCTTTGGTGCAGGCGGAAGCCGATGACACCGTTTTTATCCGCGATGGTCGCATCATTGGCATCGAACGTAAAACTGAGGAGGCTGTTGCATGAGTACTTTTTCGCTTGCCCTGCGTAACTTGCTGCGGAATCGCCGCCGTTCCTTAACCACCTTGTTGGCGATGGTGATAGGGTTATCGGCGATTTTGCTGTTCGGTGGTTATCGCTCGAATATCACCTATGGTATGGAAACCGGTTTCATTCAAGCCAGCGGTCATTTACAAATTCAGCATCAAAATTATTTTCTCGATGGCGGTGATAATCCTACTGCGTATGGGATTGCCGAATATCAGAAAATCATCGAGGTACTACGTCATGATGCCGTGCTCGCACCGATGCTGACGACGGTTACGCCGACCTTGCAACTGGGCGGTTTGGCTGGCAATTTTGCCGCCGGTGTGTCACGCTCGGTGATGGCGGTTGGTGTCGTGGTGGCAGAGCGGAATCGCATGACGCTGTGGAATGACTATCAAATGACCAGTTACGCCAAGCCTTTACCGCTCGATGGCAGCAGCGCCGATGCGGTGGTGATCGGGGAAGGGGTGGCGCGTAAGCTCAAATTGTGCCAAGCGCTGAAGGTACCCAATTGTGTGCAAGCCGCTGGCTCGACTGCTGCCGTCAGCACTGGCGCGGCAGATGCGCCGGCCGATATCGCTGCCTTGTCGGCACTGGCTCAGGGCGATGTTGCAGTCGAAAGCGGCACGCGCATAGAAATGCTGGCCGCTACCGCACATGGCGCACCCAATGTCGCCAGCCTTAACGTGGTCGCAGCGAAAAACATCGGTATCAAAGCACTCGACGACGTGTATCTGGCCATGCACCTGGCGCAAGCGCAGCGTTTGATTTACGGTTCAACCGCGCCGCAGGTGACGGCGATTCAAATTCAATTGCAACACACGGCGCAACTGGAGCGGGCCAGAGCGCGTCTGCAGACTTTATTGGATCAGCAGTTTCATGATCAACCCTTGGAAATTCTCGATTTCAAAGTGCTTAATCCCATGTATGGGCAGACTGCGCAATTCATGAATTCGATTTTCGGCTTCATTGCTACCTTAATTGCCGTGATCGTTTTGTTTACCATCGGGAACACCATGAGCACGGCGGTGGTGGAGCGCACGGTTGAAATCGGCACCTTACGCGCGCTCGGTTTGCGCCGTTCGGGTTTGCGTCGCTTGTTTTTATTTGAAGGTATTTTGCTCGGCTTGTTCGGTGCGGCGCTTGGCTTGTTATGCGCGCTGGGCATCGCCTATCTGATCAATCACAGCGGTTTGTCGTGGACGCCGCCCGGCTATTCGTATGCCTATTTGATCATGGTGCGTGTCTGGCAAGATCCGGCCTTGTTGGCCGGCAGTGTGATCGGTTTGGTATCGGTGACCGTGATTTCAGCTTGGTGGCCGGCTAACCGCGCCTCCAAAATGTTGATTGTCGATGCATTGCGCCACGTTTAAAGAAAATACTGTATTTTTCATAAGGAAATCGCATGTCTGTCAAAACCCATTTCGGCGTGTTTGCGCTGGCTTTCTCACTGTGTTCGCTGGCGCTGGCGCTGGAGCCGCAAGCGATTCTGGCGGCCAGTGATGTGGTGCGCAATCCCGATTATCCTTTCGGTTTGACCAATACCCTGGTCGAGTACCGCAATGGCAAACAAACCGATACCAGTACGCTGAGCATTTACTCCAAGGCCGATGACAAGAGCGGTCAATTTCGCAGCCTGATACGCTATGTGGCACCGGCGCGCGACGCCAATAAATTGATACTTTTCAGCGGTAAGGATTTATGGTTCTACGATCCAGGCAGCAAAGCCAGCATCCGCATGTCGCCGCAGCAGCGCTTGCTCGGTCAGGCGTCCAATGGCGATGTGGTGACGGTGAATTTGGCCAAAGATTATCAGGCCGTCAGTGCCGTCGACGAGGACACGCAAGATGGCGATCGCCAGACCAAGCAGTCTTACCGTCTCATGCTCAATGCTGCGACAGCGGACGCCACCTACCATCATATCGAGATGTGGATAGAGCGCGCCAATAATCATCCGGTCAAGGCACGGTTTTACACCGACAGTGGTAAGCTGCTTAAGAGTGCCTATTACCGACGCTACGAAAAACAGTTGGGCATCGACCGACCGACTGAAACGGTGATCATCGATGGCCTCGATCCGACTTGGGTGACGGTGATGCGGTATTCGAACTTGGTCAAGCGTGAGGTGCCGGAGTTATGGTTGCAGCGCGATTATCTGCCGCGCTTCAAGCCGGAATGAGCCGCGCGCTCACACTGCTGCGGCGTAGTGGCATAGCGCTGCTGTGCTTGAGCGGTGCTGCCATGGCCCAGCAAGATCCTGATCTCGACGCCTTGCTGCTGGCCGATCAAATGCTCGCGCCGGTCGAGCAGGCCAGTAATGTGCGCTGGTTTGCCGAAGCAGCCGGCGGCGCGGCGACGCGACGCAGCGATGGCAGCACGACATCGAACCAAAGGCTGTCATTCGCGCTGCAATATGATGGTAACTTTGCGCCGGGCTGGCGCGCGGTGTTGTCTGATCGTCTGGACGTTAATTGGCCATCTTTGATTGCGCAGCAGCCCGCCATCAATACCATCAAAGAAGCGTATGTGAGTTGGCAAGCGCAGAGTGACCGCTTGTTCGATGTCGGCCGCATCAATGTCCGCAATGGCGTGGCACTCGGGTATAACCCGAATGATTATTTTAAAACCGCCTCGCTGCGTTCGGTCGTGTCGTCGGACCCGGCCAGTTTGAAAGAAAATCGTCAGGGCAGTGTCATGCTGCGCGCGCAAAAATTGTGGAGCGGCGGTTCGAGCAGCCTGGTGTTTTCACCTGGCCTCAGCCGCAGTCCGAATGCGGCGCAATTCAATCCTGATGTCGGTGCCACCAATGCCGAAAATCGCTGGCTGCTCAGTGTCAGTCAGACCATTACCGAGGGTTGGCAGCCGCAGCTGTTATTGTATAAAAATGCCGGTCAAGCCGTGCAGCTGGGCTTGAATCTGACCAGCTTGGTCGACGATGCGACGGTACTGTTTGTCGAGTGGTCGGGCGGGCAAGCACGCTCATCGATGGCGCAAGCGCTGCTGGCTCAGGGCCGCAACGTGGCCGACGATACGCGCTGGCGTAACCGGCTCGCCAGCGGGGCGACTTACACCACGACGAATAAAATCTCGTTGACGGCGGAATTCGATTACAACGGTGCCGCGCTCGACGATGCGCAGTGGAATGCAGCGGCCCATGCGCCGCTCGGCGTGTACGCAGCCTATCGTGGCTATTTGCAAACCGTGCAGGAAGCGCCGACCAAGCGCGCCGTATTTGTGTATGCCAGTTGGCAGGATGCGCTGATCAATCATCTTGATATCTCGGCCATGCAGCGTTACGACATGGCCGATGCCAGCCGCTTGCAATGGTTGGAGGCGCGTTATCATTTGAAGCAAGTGGAATTTGCTTTGCAATGGCAGCGCAACAGTGGCCGCGCACTCAGTAATTACGGTGCGGCGCTGCAGAGCCAGAATTGGGCAGTGTTGGCGCGGTATTATTTTTAATCATCAAAAATCTGATCAGGGTTTGAAACCCCGGGCTTCAGAGGCTGTCGCAAAAAGGTTTTCAGTCGGTATCATTACTTCAACTGGCAAACATGTCATTCCCCCGTGCGCTCGCTTCGTCATTCCTTGCGTAGGCGGGAATCCAGTGGCACGACAGTGCCTTCAGGGTGGGAACGTCGATCAAGGACACTTTTTTTCTGTGAAATGAACACGTCTTGCTGCGCCTGAGCGGCACAGATATAAAAGGCGCGTACGCGCCACTGGATTGCCGCCTGCGCGGCAATGACGAATTGGGCGGCTGGGTGGAGACAAACCCCTTACAGGGTCTGTTCCATCGTCGCTTGCGACGATCCATTAACTTGTTGAAATCTCACGGTTTACCGGCTTGACTATCGAGCGCGTTTTCTTTTCGGCATTCCATAAGTCATATTGCATTTGTAGACGTAGCCATACTTCGGCACTGCCACCCAGCCATTGCGCCAGGCGTATTGCCATATCTGCGCTGATCGCAGAACGACCATTGATCATTCTGGATAAGGCGACACGTGATACACCCAACTGGGTGGCCGCATCGGTCACTGTCAAACCCAATTCGGGCAATACATCGTCGCGCAATGTCTGACCGGGATGGGGTGGCTTAAACATTTTAGCCATAAAAATTGTTCCTAATGATAATCTTGGTAATTGACAATGTCAGCATCTTTACCGTTGAAACAAAATGTCAAACGCCAATGTCCATTGACTGATACCGACCAATGAGCCCGTAAATTGCCAGTCATTGATGTAAGCGCCAACCTGGGATATCCATTTCTTGTGGCGCTTGAGCTACGTTTAATAGCGCCAATTGACGCGCCAATTTGGCTGCGTGACTGGCTTGAATTCCTACTTTACTGCCAGTTAAAAAGAACTTTTCCAGTCCTTTATGTGCAAAATTAAGGATCATTTTTCTGTATCTTATAACGTTACGCGATACAATTCAATAATAATAATGATGTCATTGCTCGTCGAACTGCTTGTAGTTGGGTTCACGTAATGTGAACCATTTTTGAAATCCATGCATTGATTTTTCTCATTCCAGACTAGTCCTTTTGACCTATCAACACTTCCGTTTGCCGTCGCTGTTACCACCATCGGACGAATTCCCAAATCTGCACGACTTCCCTAAGCTGAGCCAGTTAAATCAGTTTTCAGGAGTTGATCATGAAGAGCGAACGCCAAGCGGTTTCCGTGCTGGCCTCCAGCACCCTTGCTTTTACCGTTTGTTTCACTATCTGGATGATGTTCGGCGTGATCGGTATTCCGATCAAGGCGGCTTTGCATCTGAATGAAACCGAATTCGGTTTGCTCACCGCCATGCCGGTGTTGACCGGTTCCTTGATCCGCGTGCCGCTGGGAATCTGGACCGACCGTTACGGTGGCCGCATCGTCTTGTTCATTTTGATGCTCACTACCGTGTTGCCGATTTATTTGATCAGTTACGCCAGCGCGTATTGGCATTTCTTGGTCTTGGGATTGCTGATCGGTTTGGCCGGTGGTTCGTTTTCAGTTGGTACCCCGTATGTGGCACGCTGGTTTAAAAAAGAGCGTCAGGGTTTGGCCATGGGGATTTTCGGTGCCGGCAATTCCGGTGCCGCCGTCAATAAATTCATCGCGCCGGTACTGATCGCTGCTGCCGGTTGGACTCTGGTGCCGAAAGTGTATGCCGGTTTGATGTTGGCGGCTGCTTTGATCTTTTGGCTGGGTTCGGCCACCGATCCGCACCATCAAGTCGAATCGAAGCAAAGCTGGCGCGCGCAATTGGGCATGCTCAAAGATCCCAAGGTTTGGCGTTATTGTCAGTATTACTCGGTGGTGTTCGGTGGCTATGTCGGTTTGAGCCTGTGGATGGTCAAATATTATGTCAGCGAATATGGTTTCGATATTCGCAGCGCGGCCTTGTTGGCGGCCTGCTTTTCTTTGCCGGGCGGAGTTTTGCGCGCCTTCGGCGGTTGGTTAGCCGACAAATACGGTGCGTATAAGGTGACCTGGGCGGTGATGTGGGTGTGTTGGGTGGCGTTTTTTCTGTTGTCCTATCCGCAGACCGATTTTTCCATCGCTACCGTCACTGGTTTGCGCAGTTTTCATCTTGGTCTTAGCCCGCTGTGGTTCACCGTTATTCTGTTCGTGGTCGGGATTGCCATGGCGGTCGGCAAGGCCTCGGTATTCAAATTTATTTCCGATGAATACAGCGGCAATATCGGCGCGGTGTCGGGAGTGGTCGGTTTGGCCGGCGGCTTGGGCGGCTTCATTTTGCCGATATTGTTCGGCGCGTTGCTCGATCTGTCTGGCGTGCGCAGTTCCTGTTTCATGATGTTGTATGGAGCGGTGTGCGTTTCGCTGGTGGCGATGCATTTTCAGTTTCGTAACGAAGCCAATAAATTACCGAAGGAGTGAATGATGAGCCATATTTTGAATCGCTGGGAGCCGGAAGACGCCGAGTTTTGGCAGCGCGAAGGGAGTGCGATTGCCACGCGTAATTTGTGGATTTCGATTCCCAGTTTGATGCTGGCGTTTGCGGTCTGGATGTTGTGGAGTGTGGTAGCGGCCAATTTGGATAAGGCTGGCTTTCATTTCAGTAAAGATCAGTTGTTCTTTCTGACGGCCTTGCCGGCTTTGTCGGGTGCGACCCTGCGCATTTTTTATTCGTTTCTGGTGCCGCTGTTCGGTGGTCGTAAATGGACGGCGATTTCCACTGCCAGTTTGTTAATTCCGGCGCTAGGTATGGGGTTTGCCTTGCAAGACAGTAGTACCAGTTATTCGACCTTGTTAATTCTGGCGCTGCTGTGCGGTTTGGGTGGGGGTAACTTCAGTTCCAGCATGGCCAATATCAGTTTTTTCTTTCCCAAAGCGCGCAAAGGTTATGCCACGGGCATGAATGCCGGTGTCGGTAATCTTGGCGTTTCCGTAGTGCAGTTCGTTACGCCTTTGGTGATTTCTTCGGCGCTGTTCGGTGCCGCCATCAGTGGTGATGCACACGTGTTTC
Organism: Undibacterium sp. 5I2; assembly: GCF_035019605.1. Lineage (NCBI taxonomy): Bacteria > Pseudomonadati > Pseudomonadota > Betaproteobacteria > Burkholderiales > Oxalobacteraceae > Undibacterium > Undibacterium sp. 5I2. Next base: position 13,792 of record NZ_JASJVS010000009.1, read on the forward strand.
ATAACGCGAAAACCGGCGCAGATCAATTGTTTTGGCTCGGTAATGCCGGCTTCATTTGGGTGCCATTCATCATCGCTGCCACGCTGGCAGCCTGGTTCGGTATGAACGATATCGCTTCGGCTAAGGCAAGCTTTGCCGATCAAGCAGTGATTTTCAAGCGTAAACATAATTGGTTGATGTGTTGGCTGTACATCGGCACCTTCGGTTCTTTCATCGGTTTTTCGGCCGGGTTTGCGATGCTGATCAAGGCCCAGTTCCCTGAAGTGGAAGTGGCGCGCTTTGCTTTTCTCGGTCCCTTGGCCGGTGCCTTGGCGCGTCCATTCGGTGGCATGATCGCCGATAAAATCGGTGGCGCACGCTTGACGTTTTGGGTTTTTGCCGCCATGTCTGGCACCATTTTGCTCGGAATTTTACCGGCTTTGCATGCCCATCAATTCATGTCGTTTCTGATTTCTTTCATTGTCATGTTTGTGCTCACCGGCTTGGGTAACGGTTCCACATTTTGCATGATACCGCTGATTTTTCAAACTGAACGCGAACGTGCCGCGGCGGGCGGCGGCGCGGCGGCGCTGAAACAGGCACGTTTGGATGCGGCGCGGGAAGCGGCCGCGGTGCTCGGTTTTTCCGGTGCACTCGGGGCCTATGGCGGCTTCTTTATTCCACAAAGTTTCGGCACCTCGATCAAATTGACCGGGGGCCCCGATGCCGCCTTATACCTGTTCATCGGTTTTTATATCAGTTGCATGCTCATCACTTGGTGGAATTATTCGCGCCGTGGTGCAGCCATGCCGTGTTGATCGCTCAGGCGCCTAGTTCTTTTGAACTAGCCATCCTAGTGCCAATGCGGCCAGTGCACTGGCGCTCTGAAGAATGGTCGGATGGGGCGGCGCTGCTTACACTGGTGCTACTGACTATAGGCAAATGTTTTTTGCATCGGGCCGGCTTGATTGCCAGAGGCGCGGCCCGAAAACCAACCTGCGGGGCTGCCGCCCGCCTGATACGGAGTGTAAGATGAGTCATTTTCTCGATAGATTGAAGTTTATGTCGCGGGTGAAAAGCACCTTCGCCGATGGCCATGGTGCCGTGGTGGAGGAAGACAGACAGTGGGAAAACGCTTACCGCAGCCGCTGGCAGCATGACAAGATCGTTCGCTCTACGCATGGCGTTAATTGCACCGGTTCTTGCTCATGGAAGGTGTATGTCAAGAATGGTTTGATTACCTGGGAAACCCAGCAAACCGATTACCCGCGCACCCGTCCTGATTTGCCTAACCATGAACCGCGCGGTTGTCCGCGTGGCGCCTCGTACAGTTGGTATGTGTATTCGGCACAGCGGGTCAAGTATCCGATGATACGCGGTCGTTTGATGGAACTGTGGCAGGAAGCGCGCAAAACCATGGCACCGATCGCGGCTTGGGAAGCGATCAGCCAAAATCCGGAAAAAGCGGCGCGCTATAAATCGGTGCGCGGCCTCGGCGGCTTTGTACGGGCCGATTGGGATACGGCGCAGGAAATCATCGCCGCCTCGAATGCGTTTACGATAAAAAAATTCGGTCCGGATCGGGTAGTCGGTTTTTCGCCGATTCCGGCCATGTCTATGGTGTCGTATGCAGCCGGTTCGCGCTATCTGAGTTTAATCGGTGGCGTTTGTCTGTCGTTTTATGATTGGTATTGCGATTTGCCGCCGGCCAGCCCGCAAGTGTGGGGTGAACAAACCGATGTGCCGGAATCGGCCGATTGGTATAACTCGACGTATTTGATGGTATGGGGCTCGAATGTGCCGCAAACGCGCACGCCGGATGCGCATTTTTATACGGAAGTGCGCTACAAAGGTACCAAGACCGTGGCGGTATCGTCCGATTACGGTGAGATGGTGAAATTCGGCGATATCTGGCTGGCACCGAAGCAGGGTACCGATGCGGCCTTGGCGATGGCGATGGGGCATGTGATTTTGAAGGAATTCCATCTGCACAATCCCTCACCGTATTTCCGCAGCTACGTTAAACAGTACACCGATTTGCCGATGCTGGTCGTACTGGTAGAACGCAATGGCAGCTATGTGCCGGATCAAATGCTGCGTGCCTCGCAAATGCCCAATGCCTTGCACGAAGCGAATAATGCCGACTGGAAAACCCTGGCCATTGATGAGATCAGCGGTGCGATTGTGTCGCCGAACGGTTCTATCGGCTACCGTTGGGGCGAAGGCAAGTTCGATGACGGTGCCAAGCTCGGTCGTTGGAATTTGGAAGCCAAGGATGGCGGCAGCGGCCGCAGCATCGATCCCTTGCTCAGTTTGTGTCAGCAACATGATGCCGTGCTCAGCGTGGCTTTTAATTATTTTGGCGGTGCTGATGCCAATGATATCGTGCTGCGCAATGTGGCTGCGCGTGCGGTGAGCTTGGCCGATGGCCGTACGGTGTATGTCGCCACCGTATATGACTTGACGATGGCGAACTATGCGGTCGATCAGGGCTTGGGTGGGGCGGTCGCGCATAGTTACGATGAGGATATTCCGTACACGCCGGCGTGGCAGGAAAAGCATACCGGTGTGAAGCGCGAACTGGTGATCCAGGTGGCGCGCGAATTTGCCCGGAATGCCCACGATACCGAAGGCAAGAGCATGGTCATCGTCGGCGCAGCGCTCAATCATTGGTACCACAACGATATGATTTACCGCGGCATCATCAATATGCTGATGCTCTGCGGCTGCATCGGCAAATCCGGCGGCGGGTGGGCGCATTATGTTGGGCAGGAAAAATTGCGTCCGCAATTCGGTTGGGCACCGTTGGCGTTTGCCAGTGATTGGATGCGGCCGGCGCGGCAAATGAACGGTACCAGCTTTTTCTATGCGCATACCAGCCAATGGCGGCATGAAAAGTTGGCACTCGGTGAAATTCTGGCACCGACCGCCGATACGGCCAAGATCGGCCAGATGAGCATGATCGATATGAATGCCAAGTCGGAACGGCTCGGTTGGTTGCCATCGGCACCGCAACTCGAAACCAATCCGCTCGATGTTTGTGATGCGGCCGCGGCAGCCGGCATGACGACGCCTGAGTATTTGAAGCAGAGTTTGAAAAACGGCAGTGTCAATATGAGTTGCGACGATCCCGATAATCCGAAGAATTTTCCGCGCAATATGTTTGTTTGGCGCTCGAATATACTCGGCAGTTCCGGCAAGGGGCATGAATATTTTCTCAAGTATTTGCTTGGCACGCAGAATGCTTTGTTTGATGACCCCGAGGATGCGGTGAAACCGTCGGAAGTCAAGTTCCGTGCCGAAGCGGCCGAAGGCAAGCTCGATTTATTGGTGGTGCTCGATTTCCGCATGAGCACGACTTGTCTGTACGGCGATATCGTCTTGCCGACCGCGACTTGGTACGAGAAAGATGATCTCAATACTTCCGATATGCATCCGTTCATTCATCCGCTCAGCGAGGCAGTGCAACCCTTGTGGGAGAGTCGTACCGATTGGGAAATTTACAAGGGCATCGCTGCCAAGTTCACGGAAATCGGCGGCGAGTATCTCGGTACGCGTCAGGATGTGGTGCTGCAACCGCTGATGCATGATACGCCGGGCGAATTGGGGCAAGCGTTCGAGCCGCAAGATTGGAAAAAGGGCGAATGCGACTTGATACCGGGTAAGACGGCACCGAATTTCATCGTGGTGGAACGCAATTACAAAGATATTTTTAAGAAGTTCACCTCGATCGGGCCTTTGCTCGATAAGTTGGGCAATGGCGGCAAGGGTATCAACTGGAATACCGAGCATGAAGTGCAGGAAATCGCCGGTATCACGAAAATTGTCACTGAAGCTGGCGTCAGCCAAGGCCGTCCGCGGCTTGATACGGCGATTGATGCCTGTGAAATGATCTTGACCTTCGCACCCGAAACCAATGGCCATGTTTCGGTCAAGGCTTGGGAAGCACTGGGCAAGATTACTGGCCGCGATCATACGCATTTGGCGCGCGGACGCGAGCACGACAAAATCCGCTTTCGCGATGTGCAGGCACAACCGCGCAAGATTATTTCGGCACCGACCTGGTCTGGTTTGGAATCGGAAGAAGTCAGTTACAGCGCCGGCTATACCAATGTGCATGAATATATTCCTTGGCGCACGCTGACCGGGCGTCAGCAATTTTATCAAGACCATCGTTGGATGCTCGATTTCGGTGAAGGTTTGTGCGTCTATAAGCCGGCCATCGATACCAAGACGGTAGCACCGATGCTCAATCGTTCACCGAATGGTGAGAAAGAAATCGTTCTCAATTTCATCACGCCGCATCAGAAATGGGGGATTCATTCTACCTATTCAGACAATCTGCGCATGCTCACGCTCAGTCGCGGCGGGCCGCATGTGTGGGTGTCGGAAATCGAGGCGCAAGAAGCCGGGCTGGTAGATAACGATTGGGTTGAGGTGTTCAATAGCAACGGGACCTTGACGGCACGCGTGGTGGTCAGTCAGCGGGTTCCGAAAGGCATGTGTCTGATGTATCACGCGCAGGAAAAGATCATTAATACTCCCGGTGCTGAACTCAGTGGGCAGCGCGGCGGAATTCATAACTCGGTCACGCGGGCGGTGCTGAAACCTACCCATATGATAGGCGGCTATGCCCAGTTGGCTTACGGTTTCAATTATTACGGCACGGTTGGCAGTAACCGCGATGAATTCGTGGTGTTACGCAAAATGAAAAAAGTAGACTGGCTCGATGGCCGTCTCGATGAGAAAACCGGACAGGGAGCTGCAACATGAAAATTCGTGCACAAGTGGGCATGGTGCTCAATCTCGATAAATGCATAGGTTGCCATACCTGTTCCGTCACATGCAAAAATGTCTGGACCAGTCGCGATGGCGTCGAGTACGCTTGGTTCAATAACGTCGAAACCAAGCCCGGCATCGGTTATCCGAAAGAATGGGAAAACCAACAGAAGTGGAAGGGCGGTTGGCAGCGTTCGGCCGATGGCCAGTTGACTCCCAAGCAGGGCGGTAAGTTACGGATCCTGGCGAATTTGTTCGCCAATCCGAATTTGCCGGCGATCGATGATTATTATGAGCCATTTACGTTTGATTACGAACACTTGCAAAACGCGCCGCTGATGCAAACGCCGCCAACGGCACGGCCGATTTCTGTCATCACCGGTAAGAAGATGGATAAGATTGTTTGGGGCCCGAATTGGGAGGACGATCTCGGTGGTGAATTCAGCGCCCGCAGTAAGGATGCGCTGTTCGAAGGCTTGCAAAAAGAAATGTACAGCACCTTCGAATCGACTTTCATGATGTATTTGCCGCGGCTGTGCGAGCACTGCCTCAATCCTGCTTGCGTGGCGTCGTGCCCATCGGGTTCGATATACAAGCGTGAGGATGATGGCATCGTGTTGGTGGATCAGGATAAATGCCGCGGTTGGCGCATGTGTATTTCCGGCTGTCCGTACAAGAAAATTTACTATAACTGGAGCTCGGGTAAGGCCGAGAAATGTACCTTTTGTTATCCGCGCATCGAAGCTGGTCAACCGACCGTATGTTCGGAAACTTGTGTTGGTCGGATTCGTTATCTCGGCGTGCTGTTGTATGACGCTGATAAAATCGCCGCCGCCGCAGCGGTGCCGGACGAGCAGGATTTGTATCAGGCGCAGCTCGATTGCTTCCTCGATCCGCATGATCCGGCCGTGATTGCCGAAGCGCGCAAGCATGGCATTCCTGAGAGTTGGATCATCTCGGCACAGAAATCGCCGGTATATAAAATGGCGATGGAATGGAAGATTGCGTTTCCGCTGCATCCGGAATACCGCACGCTGCCGATGGTGTGGTATGTGCCGCCGCTGTCGCCAATTCAAAAGGCGGCCGAAGCTGGCCACATGGGGATGAACGGCATTATTCCCGATGTCAAATCACTGCGCATTCCTATCCGCTATCTGGCTAATTTGCTCACTGCCGGTAAAGAAGCACCGGTGCTGGCAGCCTTGGAACGCATGCTGGCCATGCGCGCCTATAAACGTGCCGAAACCGTGCACCATGTGGCCGATACGGCGGTGTTGGAGCAGGTTGGTTTGACGGCGGCACAAGTGGAAGATATGTACCAAACCTTAGCCATCGCCAATTACGAAGACCGTTTCGTGATTCCTTCTTCGCACAAAGAAATGGTGGAAGATAGTTTCAACGAGAAGGGCAGTTGCGGCTTTACCTTCGGTAATGGCTGTTCTGACGGTATTTCGGAAACTTCTTTGTTCGGTAAAAAACCGCAAGGCAGCGCGATTTTTGTATCGATGCCGAAATCGCGTAAAAAAAGCGCCACCACAGACTGAGTTTACGAGGAATAAGAATATGACTATTTATCGCATTTTATCGGCCTTGCTCAGTTATCCGCAGGCCGAGTTGCTCGCCGCGCTGCCGGAAATCGAGCTGGCCTTGGCGGCCACCCCGGACAGCGCCGCCGCCTTGGCCCCCTTACTTGATTATCTGGCCCACACCGGCCTGATCACGCTGCAAGAAAATTATGTGGCGAACTTCGATCGCACGCCTTCGCTGGCCTTGCATTTGTTTGAACATATCCACGGTGAAAGTCGCGACCGCGGCCAAGCCATGGTGGATTTGATCGATGAATACCGACGTCATGGTTTCGAGCCGGAGGTGAGCGAATTGCCCGACTTCGTGCCGCTGTTTTTAGAATTTTTAAGTCTGGTCGATAGTGTGGCCGCCGTCAAACTACTAGGTGAAGCAATCCATGTGTTGGCCGCTATCGGCGTGCGACTGCAGCGGCGTGAAAACCCTTACGCCAACCTGTTTCTACTGCTGACTAGCTTCACCGATGTGGTGCCCCAAGAACAGGGGGAGCCGCCGGTACGCGATATGGATGATGCTATGGAAACTTTCGGCCCCGGTGCTGATGGCGTCGAACCGCTGTTACGGCCTGGTGGCCCACAGACTGTGAATTTTTATCCGCAGCGGCCACCGACAGCGATGTCGGGGTCGTGTCATTGAAAGGGGTGGCGAGCATGAATTATCTACATCAATTCCTTTACGGGATTTATCCTTATATCGCGCTGGCGATTTTCTTACTCGGCAGTTTGCTGCGTTTCGAGCGCGAACAATACACCTGGAAGAGTGATTCTTCGCAATTGCTGTATGCCGGTCAACTGCGGCTGGGGAATTTGTTGTTTCACGTCGGCGTGTTGGGCCTGTTCTTCGGTCACTTGGTCGGGCTGCTGACACCAGTCATCGTTTGGGACACGCTCGGTATCAGCCATAGCCTGAAACAAATGGTGGCGATGCTGGCTGGCGGTGTATTCGGTAGCCTCGGTATGCTCGGTTTGTTGATTTTGCTGCAGCGGCGTTTGATGAATGCGCGTGTCGCCGCGCAGACGAAGGGTCGCGATAAGCTCTTGCTGGGATGGATTTTCATTACGCTGGCGCTTGGTTTATCGACGATTTTTGAATCGGCCAATCACCGCGACGGCCACATGATGGTGTTGTTGATGAATTGGGCGCAGCATATCTTTACCTTGCGTGCGGATGCGGCTGACTTCATCGTCGATGCGCCTTTGTTATTCAAGCTACATTTATTCATGGGCATGAGTTTGTTCGTGATTTTTCCTTTCACCCGCCTGGTGCATGTCTGGAGCGGCTTTGCGGCGCTCGGCTATGTTACGCGCGCTTGGCAATTGGTACGGCCGCGCTGAGCGCTGTCATTTACTCGGGAGTAAACACAATGCCGGTTATTGTTAATGGTGTCGAACTCAATGACGCCGACATGGCGGCGGCCTTGGCCGCCAGTGATCAGTCCGATGTGTCGGCGGCCATGACGGCGTTGGTGCTGCGGCGAGTATTGCTCGATGAAGCGGCAGCGCTCGGTTTGCAGGCAGCCGATGAAGAGGGCGTGATCGAAGCGCTGTTGGCGCAGCAAGTGCCGCTGCCAAGCCCAGATGAGAGCGATTGTCGGCGTCAATACCAAGCGTATCCGCAGCGGTTTACGGTGGGTCAGTTAGCCGAAGTCAGTCATATTTTATTTCAAGTCACGCCGGCCGTCGATCTGGCGGCTTTGCGTGCGCATGCCGAAACTGTGTTGGCCGCTGTGCTGAACGGTACCAGCAGCTTTGCGGCGGCGGCAGCAGCGAATTCGAATTGTCCCTCGGCTGCCGTGGCCGGCAATCTGGGCCAGATAGCACGTGGTGCCTGTGTGCCGGAATTTGAAAGCGCGGTATTTTCCGCTGCGGTCGGGGCGGTGATCGGGCGTTTGGTGGAAACCCGCTTTGGCTTGCATATCATCGCCATCGGTCGGGTCGTGCCGGGGCAGTTGCTGCCGTTTGCAAGCGTGCAGCATCAAATTGCCAGCGCCTTGCATCAAGCTGCTTACGATAGGGCGGTGCGCCAGTATTTGCACCTTGCGGTCGGTCGCGCCAGTATTTCCGGCATCGATCTGGGTAGCGCGGATAGTCCGCTGCTGCAGTGAATCTCAAATTTGAAGAAGGAAATATCATGTCTGTAGCCATTAAAGAATTGATCCGTCAACATCACAGTGCCGACAATTGCTTGGCGCAGTGTCACGCCGCTTTGAATCGGGCGGAGCCGGCCGTGGCGGCGCAACATTTCAGCCAGTTTGACTCGGAGCTCAGGGCCCATATTCGCCTTGAAGAAGAGCGCTTGTTTCCAGCTTTTGAACAGGCTACCGGCAATCTGAGTGGGCCGACCATGGTGATGCGGACCGAGCATGTCGATATGCTGGCCTTGTGTGGGGAAATCCATGCACAGTTGGCACAAGTCAGCGCTGGCAATGCGCAGGCTCTGCTGGCGCGTTTGGGAACGGTCTTGGAACAACACAGCCTGAAAGAAGAAACTGTGTTGTATCCGATGTGTGCTGCGCGCATCAACGATCTGAGTGGCGTGCTCGGCATGGGCAGTGGCTGTTGCGGGGCCTGTTCCTGCGGATAGGCACCGGCCTCCGCCGAAAGAACTAGTACGACCTAGTCTGGCGGCGAATGGTCAGTGCGTGCGTGCTCAGGCACAATCGAGTGATGGAAACCCTTGCCCACACCTCGCCAGCCTTGATCGATCGCTTCGGCCGACGCGTCAGTTATTTGCGTTTGTCGGTGACCGACCGTTGCGATTTACGTTGCAGTTATTGTATGCCCAAGCATTTTTCCGACTTCGAAGAGCCGGAAAATTGGCTGCGCTTCGATGAAATTGAACGCGTGGTCGCGGCTTTTGCGCGCATGGGCGTGGCACGCCTGCGCCTGACCGGCGGCGAGCCGCTGTTGCGCCGGCATTTGCCCGCGCTGGTGAGTCGGCTGGCAGCTTTGCCCGGTTTGAGCGATATCGCGCTCTCGACCAATGCCACCCAATTACCGAAACACGCGGCGGCCTTACGCGCTGCCGGTGTCAGTCGCATCAATGTCAGTCTCGATAGCCTCGATCGTGCCTGTATCGAAAAAATTACCGGTCGTGATAGTTTTGCCAGTATTTTGGCCGGTTTGCGCGCCGGGAAGGCGGCCGGTTTTGCGCCGATTAAAGTCAATATGGTGCTCATGAAAGCGGTGAACGAGCATGAAATCATGAAGATGGCGCAATTTTGTTACGATGAAGGCTATCTGTTGCGCTTGATTGAAGCCATGCCTATCGGCAGCAGTGGGCGTGCCAGTGCCTATCTCGATGTCGGCCCGGTGCGTGAGCAATTGGTGCGCCGTTTTGATTTGATTCCAGAGGTGGCCGAACTCGGTGGTGGGCCGGCGCGCTACTGGCGTACCCGTGATGGGCGCGGTACTATTGGTTTTATTTCACCGCTCAGTCAGCATTTCTGTGCCAGTTGCAACCGCGTGCGCTTGGCCGTCGATGGTACTTTGTATCTGTGCCTCGGTCAGGATGAGAAATTGGCCTTGCGCCCCTTGCTGCGCGCCGGGATCAGCGATGTTGAGCTGGAGTTGGCGCTGCGCGCGGCGATAGAACTCAAGCCGGAGCGCCATGACTTCACTGAGCAGCCTGATAAAATCATACGCTTCATGTCACAGACCGGCGGCTGAGGCGTTTTTTTTGCGAAGACGATTGTGACTGAAACGAATAAACTTCATCAATTCATCGAAGGTTTTCAACGCTTTCAAAGTAAATACTTTGTCGGCGAAGAGGCTCTGTACCACCGGCTTAAGCTCGGGCAAGACCCGAGTACTCTGCTGATCGGCTGTTGCGATTCGCGCGTCGATCCGGCGCTGCTGCTTGATTGTGATCCCGGTGATATTTTCGTGGTGCGCAATGTCGCCAATCTGGTGCCGCCTTGCAGTGATAGTGAGCATGTACATGGCGTCAGCGCGGCGATACAATTTGCGGTCGAAAGTTTGCAGGTGCAGCGTATCATCGTGATGGGACATGAAAAATGCGGCGGCATACGCGCACTGATGCAGCCTGCGCAGCCCGACCAAGCGGATCAAACGTCGCGTCCGCTCGATTTCATCGGTCGCTGGATGCGCATGGTTGAGCCGGTCAAGCAGCAGGTGTTACAGCGACTGGCCCATTGCAGCCAAGAGGAACAGCATCGCGCCTGTGAAATGGGTGCGGTGATCATGTCGCTCAATCATTTACGTAGCTTTCCCTGGGTGGCCGAACGCGAAGCGGCCGGCAGCATCGTCTTGCATGGCTGGTATTTTGACATGAGTGAGGGTGCTTTACTGGCGTATTCGGAGCGTTCCGATTCATTTTTGCCGATGGTGTGCCCGTTGGGTGTAGCTCAGCATAGCCGTCGCAGTGCCTTCGTTTGAGGAAGAAAACCCTATGTATCTGAAGCGCCGTATTGTTACACGCGCTTGTCGCGCCCTTGGCGTGGCACAGTCATGAGCGTGGCTATTCTTCCGGTCAGCAAGCGCCTGACGTTTCGTATCTTGCTCAGTACCTTGATTGGCTTGGGACTTACACTGACGGCGATTGCGTATACCTTGGTCTTGTCTTGGCAATTAGAGGGCGGCGGTGCGGCTATCAATGAAGCCGGTAGTTTGCGCATGCGTTCGTACCGCTTGGCGGTGGCGCTGGAACATACGCCGGCCGATGTGCCACAGCAATTACGTGAATTTTCTCGCACCTTGACGGCACTGCAGGAAGGCGATGCGAAACGACCCTTGTTTCTGCCCACCAGCAGCAGTATCCGACTACAAATGCAGAGGGTGGTGCAGACGTGGGAGCAGCGTGTGGAAGTCGATGCCAAGGCGGCGCTGACGGATAGTGGCAGCGCACGCCAACAGGCGCTGTCGCGTTACATGCAAGAGCTACCTCTGTTTGTCGACAGTATTAATGTGCTGGTATCGCTGGTCGAAGTGGAGTTGGCCGAAAAAACTACCTGGCTGCGCTTGTGTCAGACCGCCTTGACGTTTATGTCTTTGGCCGCCAGCGTGGCGCTACTGTATTTGCTCTATCTTTGGATCGTCGGACCGGTCAGTCGCATGCAAAGCGGTATCGCGCGCATGTCGAATGACGACTTGAGCGTGCGTTTGCCGATTGAGAGTGAAGATGAATTCGGTGTGCTGGCACACGCATTCAATCAGATGGCCGACCGCGTGCAAACGGTGCATCGAACCTTGGAACAGCGGGTGTTGGAAAAAACGGCGCAATTACAGGAGCAACATCATGAAATCAGTACGCTCTATGAGATTGCCGGGTTCTTGGCCGGCCCACATGCGATAGAAGAATTATGTCGCGGCTTTTTACATCGCATCATGCAGCGTATCGCCGCCGATGGCGGGACGGTGCGCATACTCGATAATCACAGCGACCATCTGCATATTACCGTGCATGAGGGTATTTCTGAGCAAATGATCGAAGAAGAACATTGTATCAAGACTGACGCTTGTTTCTGTGGGACGGCGACTCAGCAAGGCATTATTCTGATACGCGATTTTCGTCAATTGAATCAGCAGCACCGGTTTCGTTGTCAGGACGAGGGCTTTTTTTCGCTGGCGGTATTTCAAATTTTGGCGCGCGAACAGGTGATCGGCAGTTTTTCTCTGCATTTTCGCGCCGAACGTGTGATCAGCAGGGAAGAGTTGCGTTTACTCGAAACGCTGGGGAAGAATCTCGGAACGGCGATAGAAAACCAACGTTTGATCGCAAAAGAAAAAGAATTCGCCGTCTCGCAAGAGCGTAATTTGCTGGCCCAAGGTTTACACGATAGTATCGCGCAAGGTTTGAACTTTCTTAATTTGCAGGTGCAAATGCTGGAAGATTCGCTTAAGCGTCAAGCTTATACGGAAATTGTCGAGATCACCCCGCTACTGCGCGCCGGCGTACAGGAAAGTTATGAAGATGTGCGCGAATTGCTGCTCAATTTTCGCACCCGCTTGCAGGATAGTGATTTGATTTCAGAGATGCGCAATGTGCTCAATAAATTCCAACGCCAGACTGGGATTGCGACCGATATTGCCTTGCAGGGCAATGGCGCGGCGCTGGCCTCGGAACAGCAATTGCAAGTATTGTTCATCTTGCAGGAAGCTTTATCCAATGTGCGCAAACATGCCGATGCCAGTCTGGTCAGTCTGCATATCCGAAATGAACGCGATTTCTCTTTCGTCATCAGCGATAACGGTCAAGGCTTTGACCTTAGCGATGTCCAAGGGGAGGAGCACATCGGTTTGCGCATCATGCGTGAGCGGGCACAACGCTTGTCGGCCACCTTCGAAATCAGCAGTGAGCGTGGCGTCGGTACCCATATTTCTCTGCATGTGTTACGGCAGGAACGATTGGTGGCTTAGCTCTATTACAGCTTAGTTAGAAAGAACGCATGACGATCAAAATATTATTAGTCGACGACCATACCTTATTCCGCAGCGGCATGCGTTTGCTATTACAACGTAATCCTGAGTTTGACATCGTCGGTGAAGCTGCCGATGGTCTTGAGGGCGTCAAGCGGGCCAAACAATTGCGTCCCGATGTGGTGTTGATGGATTTGAACATGCCGGGTTTGTCGGGTTTGGAAGCGCTGCAGTTGATTATCGAAGATTTGCCGGATACGGCGGTGTTAATGTTGACCGTGTCGGAAGAAGCAGAAGACTTGACGCGCGCACTCAAGAGCGGTGCACGCGGTTATCTGTTGAAAAATATCGAAGCTGATTACTTGACTCAGGCGATAAAACGCGCGGCTGCCGGCGAAGCGGTGATCGCCGATGCCATGACGGCCAAATTAGTCATGCAATTTCGCAGCGGTCAACACTTGGCAGTGCCGACTGAACGCGATAAATTGACGCCACGTGAACGCGACACCATGGTGTGCTTGGCGCGCGGTGAAAGTAATAAGGAAATCGCGCGCCACCTGGATGTGGCGGAAAGTACGGTAAAAATTCATGTGCAGAATATTCTGAAAAAGCTCAATTTGAGCTCGCGCGTGCAAATCGCCGTGTATGCAGTGGAACATCGACTCGACAAAGCCGGATGAGATACAGTCAACCCTTCGTTTGCATGTGCGTTCTAGTTCACTTGGCGGATAGGCGTGGGCAGGGTGCCTGACTACACTTGATCTCTGACAGTTTTTTTTCGGAGACCAGTGATGAATAACTTGAATTTGATGGGCTTGCTCGAAAATCATGCCTTGTTCCGTCATATTTCAGCGGCCGAATTGGGCGCGCTGCAGAGCGAGGTCGTGAAGTTGGAATTCGATAAAGGCAGCCTGTTGCTACGCAAGGGCGACACCGCGCACGCCAGCTATATCGTGGTGTTCGGCTTGGTTAAACTGAGCTTACCTTCGGTGCAGGGCAATGACAAAGTATTGGAATTGATACGCGCCGGCCAAAGCTTTGGCGAAGCGATGATGTTTCTCGATGAACCCTATCCATTTCACGCCGAAGCGTTGGAACATACCTTGGCGCTGAAAGTGCCGCGCCAGGCCTTGCTGAGTCTGCTCGCCAGTTCGCCCGTGATTGCGCGTCAGATGATGGCCGGTCTGTCGTATCGCCTGCTGGGCTTTATTCGCAGCGTCGAGCGCTATTCCTTGCAAAGCGCCAGTCAGCGTGTGGTCGATTATCTGTTGCAGACCTCGGCGATGCAAAGCACTAATGATGTGCGGCTGGAGTTGAAGAAGCATTTGCTCGCCTCGCTACTCAATGTATCGCCGGAAACCTTGTCGCGCGTGCTGCATCAGCTGAGCGATGAAAAACTCATACGCGTCTGTGGTTCCACCATTCACATCGGCTGCGCCACCGCGCTACAAATCTATCAAACTGAGCAACCGGCCTGGCATTGATACGCGGTGTGGCTTGAAATGGCCGACTATGGCAGCATGACGTTCGATTTTATTGACCGAGAACAATGACTGTCAGGATTTTTTTCACTATCATCGTTTGTCATGAAAACACTTGATTTGGTGGCTCCTGCCGGTAGTCTGGTCGCGCTTAAGGCGGCTGTAGACAAAGGAGCGGATGCAGTTTATCTGGGCTTGCGCAATGCGACCAATGCGCGCAATTTCGGTGGACTCAATTTCAGTGACGACGATATTAGCAGCGGCGTCGAGTATGCGCATCGCCGTGGCCGGCAAATTCTGTTTGCCATCAACACCTTCCCACAGCCGCGCGCGGCGGCCGAATGGCGTAACGCGGTCGACAGTGCCGTGCGCCTCGGGGCCGACGCCGTCATTTTAGCCGATCCCGGTTTGATGGCTTATGCGCGTGATCGTCACCCCGATTTGCGTTTGCACTTGTCGGTGCAGGGTTCGGCCACCACGGTCGACGCCATCGAATTGATGCGCGAACAATTCGGCATACGCCGCGCGGTGTTGCCACGGGTGTTAAGCCTGCCGGAAATTGAAAAAATCATTCGCCAAACCAGTGTTGAAATCGAAGTCTTTGGCTTTGGCAGTTTGTGCGTGATGGCTGAAGGACGCTGTTTGCTGTCGAGTTACGTTACCGGTGATTCACCGAATAATAAAGGCGTGTGTTCGCCAGCCCATGCGGTCAGTTGGACCGAGCGCGAGCAGGTACTCGAAGCACGCTTGTCCGGCACCCTGATCGATCGCTATGCGGCAGGCGAAGCCGCTGCCTATCCGACTCTGTGCAAAGGACGTTTCTTGGTCGATGGTGAAATTGATTATGCTCTCGAAGAACCGACCAGTTTGAATGCGATTTCGCTGCTACCGAAACTAGTGACGATGGGGGTGGCGGCATTAAAAATCGAAGGACGTCAGCGTAGCCCCACGTATGTAGGCCAAGTGGTGGCAACTCTGCGCGCCGCACTCGACAACGCGCAAGCTGACCCGGAGCGCTATTCAGCGCGGCCGGAATGGCAAACCATGCTGGCGCGGCATGCCGAAGGCGCGCAAGTTACTCAGGGCGCGTTTGATCGCCCTTGGAAATAAAGGGACAACCCGCAGTATGACTACTTTTCGACTTTCTCTGGCACCGCTGGCTTATTACTGGAGCCGCGCCGATACCTTGCAATTTTATGCCACGGCAGTCGATTGGCCGGTTGACATTGTCTACCTCGGTGAAGTGATTTGTTCGCGTCGACATGTGATGAAAACCGATGACTGGCTGGCGCTGGCTCTTGAATTACGCGCGGCCGGAAAAGAAGTGGTGTTGTCCAGCCTGACCCTGATCGACAATGATGCCGACCGCCGCGCCATGCTGCGCTTGGTCGAGCGCGCTGGCGCTGCCGGTCTGATGGTGGAGGCGAATGATTTCAGTGCCGTGCGCGCGCTGCAAGGGCAAGCCTTCGTGGCCGGGCCTCATTTGAATGTGTATCACGCCGACACCCTGGCTTGGTTACAAGAATTGGGTGCGCTGCGCTTCGCGCCGCCGCTGGAGCTGGCACGCGACGACTTAGCCGCCTTGCAAGCGCAACGTAGCCCGAACATGCAAACGGAAGTGCAAGTCTGGGGTCGCATGGCCTTGGCGTATTCGGCGCGCTGTTTTACTGCGCGCCACCACCGTTTGCGCAAAGATAATTGTGAATTTCGCTGTGGCGATTATCCCGATGGCTTGGCGCTGGCGACCCGTGATGGCGCGGAGTTTTTAAGCCTGAATGGTATCCAGACGCAAAGCGCGGTGTGTCTTGATCTCGGTGCCGCCTTACCGGCGCTGGCCGAACTTGGGGTTGAAGTGCTGCGCTTGCAGATTCAATCGCAGGGCATGGCCGCGGTGGTGGCCGCTTTCGATTTGGCACGTCGCAGCGGTACTGCGGCGCTACTCGTGGATACGCTGTTGCCGCCGCTGGCTGCGCGCAGCAATGGTTATTGGCACGCGCAGGCGGGCATGCGCTGGTTATCTGAACCTACTGAGGGAGCTTGTCACTGATGAACTTTGTTGATTTTCGTTTTCCCGCTGTGCTGCGTCAGCTGACGCGTCATTTGCCGGCACCGCTGGCCAGTGCGCCTTTGTTACTGCTGTTGGAAGTGGCGCGGCGGCGTGCACTGTTGGTGGCGCCAGCCACGCTGTATGGCCGCAGCTTTCGGATTGTGGTCGAAGATCTGGCGCTGACGCTGTGCTTTCATTGCGACGCCGGACGCTTCAAATCGCTGCCGGCGAGTAGTCCGGCCGATGTGACGATGACGGCCAAGGCGGTCGATTTTTTTCAGATGGCGTCTGGTATGGAAGATGCCGATAGCTTGTTTTTTCGGCGGCGCTTACGTATCGAAGGCGATACCGAACTGGGCGTGGCGGTCAAGTATTGGATCGATGCCAGCGAACGTCCGGCTTGGTTGA
Source organism: Undibacterium sp. 5I2 (assembly GCF_035019605.1). NCBI lineage: Bacteria > Pseudomonadati > Pseudomonadota > Betaproteobacteria > Burkholderiales > Oxalobacteraceae > Undibacterium > Undibacterium sp. 5I2. The sequence continues at coordinate 30,447 of NZ_JASJVS010000009.1, forward strand.
GCCGCTGCGCCAGTCGGCTGGCCAGTATGTAATACCCCCTTGCAAGGATAAGAAAATGAAACGACTCGCCATAGCACCACACCGACTGTACTTTTTTCTCGGCGGACTGGCCGTGACCATGCTGTTTTTCTGGTGGCTGCTACAGCTGCTGCAGCAGCAAAGCCAAGCGCTGCCCTTGCATGCCTTGGTCATGCCCTTGGGCGTGTTTCCATTGTTTATACTCGGCTTCACGTTTACCGCCGGTCCGCGTTGGCTCGCGCTTGATACGCCCGATCATGATTTTTTGCTGCATGGTGCGACCTATTTTGTCGGCATGTTGTTGGTGCTGTTTTCTGCGGCGTTTGGCTTGCATGCCTTGCGCAGCTCCGGCTTCGTGTTCATGTCAGCGGCCTGGTGTGCCGTCACTTGGCGTTGGATAGGCTTGTTGCGACATAGTCGCGCAGTTGATAAACAGCATGCGCGCGCGCTCGCCGCGGCGATGCTGGGTGGGGCTTTGGCCTTGCTGGCGACGCTGTGCTGGAGTGCCGGTTGGAGTGCTGCGTGGTTGGCGGCGCGCGAATTAAGCTTTTTCGCTTTTTTGTTACCGGTGTTTTTGACGGTTTGCCACCGCATGCTGCCATTTTTCAGCAGTAATGTGCTGGTCCGGTATGCGCCGTGGCGGCCGGATTGGCTGTTGACTTTTTGGTTGAGCGGCTGTGTGTTACAAGCTTGCGCCGATATGCTGGCGTGGCAGTGGCTGGCTGCACTCAATGCTGCGGCGCTGGCGCTGAGTTTTTTGTATACTTCGTGGCGCTGGGGTATCGCTCGCAGCCTGCCAAACCGTTTGCTGGCGATGTTGCACTTGTCATTTGCTTGGTTGAGTGTGGTGTTTGCCTTGCAAGCGGCCGCCAGTCTGGGTTTCGTGCCGACATCGGCGGCGCTGCATGCGCTCGCGCTCGGCTTCATGGGGACCATGTTGGTCGCCTTTGTCAGCCGTGTTTCCTTCGGTCACAGCGGCCGGCCCTTGCAAGTATCGAATTTTTTGTGGTTACTGTATTTGGCGCTGCATGCAGCCGCCGTAGCGCGTGTGGCAGCCAGTTTATTGGCCATGCCGGCTTTGCTGATTTGGTCTGCCGCAGCCTGGCTGCTGCTGTTAATCGGCTGGATGGGAATGATGCTGCCTTTGTATTTGGGCGCGCGCGCCGATGGTAAACCGGGTTAATCGAGAGGAAAAAATGAACATAGCTGAAAAAAATGACACCGTGGCCGATCAAATCGATTTGTCGGAAGCCTTGATCCGTCAATTTGATACATCCGGCCCACGCTACACTTCGTATCCGACCGCCGATCGCTTTCATCAGAATTTTGATGAAAGCATGTATTTACATTATCTTGGTCAGCGTAAGAATAACAGCGATAATCCGCTGCTGTCGCTGTATTTACATTTACCGTTTTGCGAATCGCTTTGCTATTTTTGCGCCTGTAATAAAATTATCACGCAAGATCATAGCCGTACCACCGAATACCTGCGCTATTTGGCTAAGGAAATCGCCTTGGTGGCCGAGCACATTGGCCCAGACCGTTTGACTGCGCAATTACACCTCGGTGGCGGTTCACCGACTTTTTTCAGTTCCGATGAATTGCGCCAACTGATGCAGTTGTTGCGTCAGCATTTCAATTTTACCGAGGATGCCGAGATCGGCGTCGAAATCGATCCGCGCACCGTCAAGCCAGAAACTCTGGCCGTGTTGGCCGAACTCGGTTTTAATCGGAATAGTTTCGGTGTGCAGGATTTTGACCCAGCCGTGCAGCAAGCGGTGAACCGCATTCAACCTTATGAAATGGTGGAGGCGGCCGTGCTCGGCAGCCGTCAAGCGCAGTTTCAGTCGATTAATGCCGATCTGATTTACGGCTTGCCTAAGCAATCGATGGCCAGTTTCAGCCTCACGCTCGATCGTTTGATTACGCTGGCACCGGATCGCATCGCTTTGTATAACTACGCCCATTTGCCTTCGCGTTTCAAAGCCCAGCGCCAGATTATCGAAGCCGATTTACCCTCGGCCGAAGAGCGCTTGCAAATTTTTATGATGTCGACCAGGCGCTTGCTCGAAGCTGGCTACGTGTATATTGGTCTCGATCATTTTTCCAAACCGGATGATGAATTGAATAAGGCACGTCAGAATCAGACTTTACATAGGAATTTTCAAGGCTATACCACCCGTGCCGATTGTGATCTGATTGGTTTTGGCGTTTCCGCCATCGGTAAGGTCGGCCATTCTTACAGTCAATCGGTACGCACTATCAAAGAATATTACCAGTCGCTCGATGCCGGGCATTTGCCGATTGAGAAAGGGACGGCGCTTACTAGCGATGATTTGCTACGTCGCGAAGTCATCATGACGTTGATGTGCAGTATGCCGCTCGACATTGCTGCACTTAATCTGCGCTATCAAATTGATTTTTCTGCTTACTTTGCCAGCGAAATTGCCGCTTTGGCGCAGTATGAAGACGTTGGCTTCTTGATCGTCACACCGCAGCGGATTAGTGTGACACCGAAAGGGCGCTTATTTGTGCGCGCCGTGGCGATGGTATTTGACAAGTACTTGCAAGGCACCACCACGGCGACCTACTCGAAACTGATTTGATCGTGCCGCTCACTGGAAGGGGATGGCGCGCTTGCTGATGGCGACGGCGACGATATACAAAAAACAGGCGACGGCCGCCAGCGCGGCCAGTCTTCTGGTGCTGGCCGTTTTTCCGCGTTTCATCGCGATACTGCCGAAAATTATATACAACAACAAGGCCAACAGCTTGGCTTGCAACCACGGCGTGGCCAGTGCCGCGTAGCCTGGTATGGATAGTAGCGTGAGTCCGCACAGCAGTAACAGTGTGTCGATCACATGCGGCAGGCTGCGCCAGAGTCTGCTTTGCAGTAAGCGCGCTGGATGTTCGCGCAAAAAATACCGCAGTAAAAAAAGTGTTCCACTGAGTATGACTAAGCTGATATGCAAGTGTTTGATCGACAGATAGTTCATCTGAAACTGACTCCGGGTTGAAATTCTGTAGCGCTATTTTAGCTCGTCATTCCCCCACTCTTTTGCGGCTGTCGTAAACCTTTTGCGACAGCCCCATTAGCTCAGGATTCGTTGACGTGAAAATCAATGATGACGGCACCCGGTTCCGACGAGACATAGCGAATCGTGATGGCCGAACCGAAATGGTGCTCTATTTGCGTCAGCAATGGCAAGGGATTATGGTCATTACAAAAGCGCATGGTTTCGCCGCTTTCGAGTGCCGCCAAGGCGCCGAAAATGGCGGCATGACGAAATCGTTTAGCGACGCCGCGTGCATCAAATGCGTAAACGCCGGTGGCGATCAGCGGAGTGGAACAATCGTGGGCCATGGTATTTTTCCTTAAAGTTAGGAGCAGGTTGAGCGCCTGGCGCTCAACCATGTTGCCGCATCAAATTCAGACAGATTTTTTAAACAATAAACGCAGTGCAAACCAAGCCAGACACAGGCTGCCGAGGGCGAATATGACATCGCCCGGTACCCGCATCCACACTAAGGTTTCCATGAAGTGTGAGTGCACCACTGCCGGCGAGCGGGCATACCACATACCCTGACTGATGCTGGCTGCAGCTTGATAGATGCCAGCCGGGACCAGCGAGATGAAGACCATCATCGCCAAACCGATATTAAGTAACCAGAACATCGCTTGCAGCAGACGATCCGACCAAGCTGCACGATTTGACATGCCGCGCAAACAGAACAGCAGCAAGCCTATGCCGAGCATGCCGTAGACACCGAACAGTGCGGCATGGCCGTGGGCTGGGGTCATGTTCAAACCTTGCATGTAATACAGAGCGATCGGGGTATTGATGGAGAAGCCGAGCAGGCCGGCACCGACCATGTTCCAAAAGCCGACGGCGATGAAACACAGTATTGACCATTTGTAATTCTGCACCCAGGGTGCCGCTTTCGAACGCTGATAATTACGATGCGCTTCCAGTCCGATCAAGGCCAGCGGTACCACTTCCAAGGCCGAGAACATGGCACCGATGGCGATCACGAAGGTTGGGGTGCCGGTGAAGTACAGGTGATGCAAGGTGCCGAGTATGCCGCCAAACAGAAACACGATGGTTTCCAACACAATGGCACTATTGGCGGTGGCGGCGCGAATCAAACCTAAACGCGTGAATAACAAGGCGATGACGGCGGTGGCAAATACTTCAAAGAAGCCTTCTACCCACAAATGTACCAACCACCAGCGCCAGTATTCGATCATTGAATAGTGGGTATGCTGGCCCCAAGTCAGCGAGGTAGCATAAAAGCCGCCTATGCAGCAGGCTGACAGAAATACCATGGCGATCAAGCCGCGGCTCTCAGACGGGTTTTTCAATGCCGGCCATAAGCCGCGACCGAGTAGTAACACCCAGAATAATAAGCCGACGAATAAGAGAATTTGCCAAATCCGGCCCATGCTGGTGAATTCCAAGCCTTGATTGCCGATCCAGAAACTGAAGTCGTTTCCCGGATGCTCGATGCTGCCATACCAACCGAAGGCAGTTGAACCGACCACGATGAACAGCAGGGCGTAAAACAGCAGATCGACGCCGAGCTTTTGATATTTCGGTTCACGACCGGAAATCGCCGGGGCGATGTACAGACCGGTGGCCAACCAAGCGGTAGCGATCCACAATACCGCAAACTGGGTATGGATGGTGCGACTGACGACGAAGGGTAAAAAGTCAGCCAAGGGGAAACCGAAGAAGCTGTGGCCTTCGACGGCATAGTGGGCACTGATCACGCCCATGCCGATTTGTGCCAAGATCAGGCCGATGACGACGTAGAAATATTTTTTCGTCGCCAACATCGATGCTGTCGGTTTCAGCTCGAACAGCGGATCGTTTTTCGGTGGCGTCGGATCGCCCGCTTCTTTATTCAGAGAGTGATAGAAAATCATGCCGGTAATGGCGGCGATCATCAGGATCACGCTGGCGATTGACCACATGCCGGCGCCGGTGGTCGGGGTATTGTCGATCAAGGGTTCATGCGGCCAGTTGCTGGTGTAGCTGAGGTCGGTAGCGCCGGGACGATCGGTGGCGGTGGCCCAGGCAGACCAATAAAAAAAGGCTGGCAAGGCTTGCAGATCGAGTGGATCGGGCAGTGAAGCACGGTTCATCGCATATTGTTCGCGCAAGGTGTCGAGCTTGGGGTCGTTGCCGAATAAGCCGATGTAATGCTGGGCCACTTGGCGTACCGCGGTGGCGCGATCGAGTGAGAGCGTGATGCTGTCGCTATCGGCGGCATAGGTGTTGCTGCGCATGGCTAGCTTCAGGCGCGCTTTGAGAACGGCTTGACGTTCAAGCGGCAGACTTTCGAACGACAAGCCGGCTTCGCGCTGCGACCAGATGTCGAGTAATGCCAGCGCTTCACGGTGTAACCAGTCGGCCGACCAATCTGGGGCGACATAACTGCCATGGCCCCAGACCGTGCCGAGTTGTTGGCCGCCAGCGGAGAGCCAGGCTTCTTGTCCGCGTTGTATTTGACCTTCGGAAAACAGCACGCTACCGTCGGCGCTGACAACTTGTTTAGGAATGGGCGGCGCGGTCAGGTAAATTTCTGTTCCGACCCAGCCCAGTACGGCAAAAGACAGCACGCAGACAACTGCGAGCCAGGTCCATAGTTTGCGCGTGGCATGCATGGCGAGATTCCTTTCAGGGTAATTGAAGATGAACTGATCGCAGTCTTTATCAGTGGCTGCATCAATGAAGATGTATTTTATGTGCATGTATTGAGGGCTGTAAATTGAATGCTGTCTGATTGTTTGGAATTCTTGATCTGGCTCAGTTTTTGTTGGCGCAGTGAGTGACAGTGCTGCGCGCGCGGTGCGGTAAGCGCATCGCCAATTCTTATCGCAGGTCAAGGAAATTTCCGCTACGAGTCAGTAAGGTGAGCAGCAATTTGTGTGCGCTTATCTTTTTCTTTTACTGACGAGGTCTTTATGAAACGCTTTATTCCCAAAGCCATCGCGCTTGGTTTATTCGGTCTGTGCATGGGCGCACTCGCCCAAGCATCCGGTACGGCACGTATTGCCGGTGACTTCGGTCCGCCGCGTGGCGTGCCGATTCATGCAGTGTTGACCAGTCCGCCAAATGTACCGCCACCGATACATCGCAACTATCCGGCGAAAGTGATCGTGGAACTTGAGGTGGTAGAAAAAGAGATGGCAATTTCCGAAGGCGTGAAATACATGTTTTGGACTTTCGGCGGTACCGTGCCCGGTAGTTTTATCCGCGTGCGTCAGGGTGATACGGTGGAATTTCATTTGAAGAATAATCCGTCCAGCAAGATGCCACACAATATCGATCTGCATGGCGTCACCGGTCCCGGTGGCGGGGCGGCGTCGAGTTTTACTGCGCCTGGCCATGAATCGCAATTCACGTTCAAGGCGCTCAACGAAGGGGTGTATGTGTATCACTGCGCCACTGCGCCGGTTGGCATGCATATCGCTAATGGTATGTATGGTTTGATTTTGGTCGAGCCGCCGCAGGGTTTGCCGGCCGTTGATCATGAATATTATGTGATGCAGGGTGATTTTTATACGACCGGAAAATATCGTGAAAAAGGTTTGCAGCCGTTTGATATGGAAAAAGCGATCGATGAAAAGCCGACCTATGTGTTGTTCAATGGGGCAGAGGGCGCACTGACTGGTGATAAAGCCTTGGCGGCGAAAACCGATGAGAAAATCCGTTTATTCGTCGGTAATGGCGGCCCAAACTTGGTATCGAGCTTCCATGTGATCGGTGCGATTTTTGATAAGGTGCGCTTCGAAGGCGGCAGCAATTTCCAAAAAAATGTGCAAACTACTTTGATACCGGCCGGCGGCGCGGCGGTGGTCGAATATCAGACTAAGGTGCCGGGCAGTTATGTCTTGGTTGATCATTCGATTTTCCGTGCCTTCAATAAGGGAGCGTTGGCGATCATGAAGGTCGATGGACCGGCCAAGAAAGATATTTACTCAGGCAAAGAACTTGACGCCGTTTATCTCGGTGATCGTGCCCAAGCCAACTTGGCCGCTGTGGCGACGGCCCAGCAAGCAGTGGAACGCGGCACGCTGAGTTTGCAGGATCAGGTGAATGCTGGGGCACAGTTGTTTGCCGGGACTTGTTCGGTTTGTCATCAAAGTAATGGTGCCGGTTTGGCCGGTGTGTTTCCACCCTTGGCCAAGTCCGATTATCTCAATGCGGATCCGACCCGTGCGATCGGCATACTGTTGCACGGCTTGAATGGGAAAGTCAGCGTCAATGGTAAGGAATTCGATTCCGTGATGCCGGCCATGAACCAATTGAATGATGATGAAGTCGCCAATATCTTGACCTATGTACTCAATACTTGGGATAACCAAGGTGGACGAATCAGCGCGGCCGCAGTGAAAACCGTGCGCGCCACCGCTGTGGTGCCGAAAGCGGCGGCGCATTGAGCGCGGCGCGGCGCTGGCTCGGCAGTCTGGCGCTGCTGCTGTGCTGTGGGCAAAGCGGGGCGGCCGAGCAGTATGTGAGTGTGCCGGGCGCGGCGCTGCGCAGTGTCTTGTCGGCGGCCAGTCCGCAAGGGGAAGTCACGGTGGCGGCGTTTTCCTTGCGGCGCCAAGCGGTGACTTTGCGGGAGTTTTTAGCCTTCACCGATGCGCATCCCGCGTGGCAGCGCAGTCGGGTGCCCTTGCTGCTGGCCGATCACAGCTATCTGCACCAATGGCGCGCGGATGAGGAGGTCGGCAGTGCGCTTGAGTTGGAGGCACCGGTTACCAATGTCAGTTGGCATGCCGCGCAGGCTTATTGTCGCAGCGAGCAGGCGCGCTTGCCGACTTGGTCGGAATGGGAATTGGTGGCGGCGGCCGATGCTACTCGGCGCGATGCGCGGGCTGATCCGGCCTGGCGTGCCGTGATACTCGATTGGTACAGCAGCGCTGCGATAGCTGCCACGCCAGTACCGAATGTGTATGGCGTCAGCGGGATACATGGGCAAATCTGGGAATGGGTAGGCGACTTCAATGCCTTGCTGATCAGTGCAGACAGTCGTACCCAGGGCGACCCGGATCGTTTGCAGTTTTGCGGTGCCGGGGCGATCAGTTTGCAAAACAAGCAAGATTACGCGATTTTGATGCGGGTGGCTTTTCTTTCTGCGCTGGGCGGTGCCAGTACTACCGATCATCTGGGCTTCCGTTGTGCGCGCGATATCAAGTCCAAGGATGTGAAGGAAATATATGAAACCAAGAATTAAACAAGCACTGCTCGCAGCCATGCTGCTGTTGAGCAGTGCCATGGGGCAGGCGGCCGATCCGGTTTTTCCCGGTGACTCGATTTATCAATTACCGCTGCAATTGAGCGAACAACATGGGCAGAGCTTGGCGCTGACCCAGTTTGCTGGGCATGTGACGGTGCTCAGCATGTTTTACAACTCCTGCGAATTTGTTTGTCCTATGTTGATCGATACGGTGCGCCTGCTTGAGCGTAGTCTGACTGGGCGCGAACGAGAAAAATTGTCGGTGTTGTTGGTGACACTCGACCCGGCGCGCGATGATACGGCGACGCTGGCATCGATTGCTGCGAGCAAGGCCTTGCCGGCGACACGTTGGACACTGGCGCGTACCGATAGTGTGCGTGAATTGGCGGCGGTACTCAATATTCAATATCGCCAGTTGGAGAGTGGTGAATTTAATCACAGCAGCGTGTTGATTCTGCTCGACCGTCAGGGGCGAATGGTGGCGCGCAGCAGCGAACTCGGGAATGTCGATCCGCTGTTTTTGCAGAAAATGAAAAGCCTGCTGCGCTGACGGCGCGCGTGTGCGCAGTTCAGGCTTGGTCGCGTTGTTTGATGCGCAGGGAAAAATGCCCACCTAGTACGACGATGCCGGCGGCACCGCACAGCAGCACGGCGGCGCTGCCGACTGGTCCGATCAAGCGGCCGGCCAAGGCCACACCGAGTGATTGACCGAGAAAAAAGCAAGCCGAAAACGCCGATACAGCGGCACCGCGGCGTTCCGGCGACATTTGGGTGGCATGGATTTGCAAGGTGTTATGCAGCATGTAAAAGCCCAGACCGGCGCAAAAGCAGGCTGGAATCGCCCACCACCAGGCCGGTGCCAAGCCTATCAGTGCAATCGATGCGGCTAAAATCAAGCTACCCCAACGGGTCAGGCCGGTTTCGCCCAAGCGTGCGAGTAAGCGGCGCGAATTCATGGCAAACACAAAGCCGCCTAAGCCATAGAGCATGATCAGGCTGCCGGCCAGCGTCAGTGAAATCGCAAACGTATGATGCAAGTGGCTGGCGATGAAGGCAAACGGACCGTATAGAAACGCGCCCTCCAAAAATACCGTCGCCAATACCAAGCGTGCCCAAGGCAGCATGGCGATGGCGCGAAATTCGCGCCACATATGGGCCGTGGCTGAACCGCTGACGCTGCGTCGTTGCCGCGCCGCTGGCGGCAGTCTGGCATTGAGCAGTAGCAGACCGCAGCCGACTACGGCGAACAGCAGCGCCATGAAGAGGAATGGCCAGCGCCAGTGGCCGGCATCGGCGGCGATACCACCACCCAGCACGCCGATCGCCAAACCGAAAATTTGCCCGATCAGAAACCGTGCCAATACCGGTTGGCGCCGCTCATACGGGGTGACATCACCGATCCATGCCATCGATAGCGGAATAATCGCCGCCGCCGTGATGCCGGCGATAGCACGTGCCAGCAGCAAGCCGTGAAATTCGTCGGCCAGCAGACACAGCGCCGAACTCAGCGCGCACGCTAAGGCGGCGCCGGCGATGACTAAATATTTGCCGAAGCGGTCACCGAGCGGGCCGAAAAACAATTGCGACACGCCATAAGCAATCGCAAACACCGTGATCGCCTGCGCCGCCGTACCGAGCGTGATACCGAACTCGCGCACCAACAAGGGTAGCAGCGGGTCCATCACGCGTAGCGAAATGCCGCTGCCGAGTGCGGCCAGCGATAACACGGGAATTGCCAGTGCCGGCAAGCGGGCGGGTGGGGTGGTCGGTTGCATGAAACTCCTGAGAGCGGTCATGCAAGGCATGTCCGGAGCCGTATTCTAAATCGAATCGGCCAGGGGCGTAGCAAAGCGCGCGTTTATCGGATGTCAAGCCACCGCTTTGAGTTCGAACTGGGGAAGTTGCATGCTGCCGCTGTCGCGATAGCGCACATGCCAGTCGAAGGCTTGTTCCAGTACATGTGGGGTTTGACCGCCGCGCAGCGTCGCCGCCGCGACATAATCAAGCAGCATTTGCTTATACGGTTCGGCCACGCAATGCTCGATGATTTCGCGTGCCCGTTCACGTGGTGCCAAACCGCGTAGATCTGCCAATCCGACTTCGGTGACCAGAATATCGACATCATGCTCGGTATGGTCGACATGGCTGACCATGGGAACGATGCTGGAAATTCGGCCATCTTTGGCGACCGATTTGGTGGCGAACACCGAGAGGTAAGCATTGCGCGCGAAATCGCCGGAGCCGCCGATGCCGTTCATCATATGGGTGCCCAGCACATGGGTGGAATTGACATTGCCGTAGATGTCGGCTTCCAGCGCGGTATTGATGGCGATGATGCCGAGCCGGCGGATGACTTCCGGATGGTTACTGATTTCTTGCGGTCGCAAGATCAAGCGCTCTTTGTATTTGCCTATGTCGGCAAACACCGTGCGCGCTTTTTGTTCTGACAGGGTGATCGAGGAGCCGGAGGCGAAATCGAGTTTGCCGGCATCGAATAAATCAAAGGTGGAATCTTGCAAGACTTCTGAATACATCGTCAGATGTTCGAATGGACTGTCGATGAAACCCATCATGACGGCGTTGGCGATGGTGCCGATGCCGGCCTGGATAGGCATCAATTGTTTGCTGAGGCGACCGTCGCGTACTTCGTGCTGGAAAAATTCGACCAGATGGGCGGCGATTTTTGCCGTGTCTTCATCGGCTGGCAAAATGGTTGAGGCACTGTCGGCTTTTTTGGTAAATACGATGCCGATGATTTTTTCCGGCGGAATATGAATCGCCGTGGTGCCGATGCGATCATTGACGTGCATGATAGGCACCGGTTGTCGTTCCGGTCGCAATTGCGGAATGAAGATGTCGTGCAAACCTTCGAGTTCGAGTGACTGGCTCAGATTGATTTCGATGATTACTTGTTCGGCCAGAATGGCAAAGCTGGCGCTGTTACCGACGGACGTGGTGGGGATGATGGCCCCGGTTTCGGTGATGGCGATGGCTTCGATGATGGCGATGTCGATCGCATTAATCTGACGCGTGCGCAGTTGTTCGACGGTTTCGGATAAGTGCTGGTCGACATACATCACTTCGCCACGGTTGATCGCCGCCCGCAGGGTAGGGTCGGCTTGGAAGGGCATGCGCCGGGTGATCGCACCGGCTTCGGCCAGGGTGCGGTCGACATCGCTGCCTAGCGAAGCGCCGGTCATCAGGGTGATTTTCAAGGATTCTTTACGCGCCCGTTCGGCCAAGGCCAGCGGCACCACTTTGGCGTCGCCGGCGCGGGTGAAGCCGCTCATGCCTATGGTCATGCCGTCTTCTATCCAGGCGGCGGCTGCGGTGGCGCTGCAAATACGCTCGCGCAGTTGTGGCAGGCGGATTCTTTGTTCTTGTACTTCATGCATTTTTATTTCCTTCGTCTCGTAACATGGATGGCGCAGCGGGTTTTTGATTTTTTTTTCGGTATTGTTTTAAGTCAGGCAGTAATTGACTGGCAGGGCTGGTGCCGGCAAGTCGGTTTCGCCCAGTGCCAGACGCAGATCGATTTCGATTGCGCGGCAAATTGCATCGAGCGGCAAGTCATTCGAATCGGTGCCGAATGGCTCTTCAATTTCATCGCCTAGTGCATCGAGCCCGAAAAATGTGTAGGCGACGATGGCGACCACGAACGGTGTCATGAAACCGATGGTGTCGACCAAACCGAATGGCAGCAAGAAACAATAGATATACGCAGTGCGATGGAGTAGCAGCGTGTACGAGAAGGGAATCGGGGTATTGCGGATGCGTTCGCAGGCGGCGGCGGCACCGGTCAGCGCAGACAGGGTATTGTCGATATTGGCCGCCAAACACGGGTCGATGCGCTGTTCTTGCATGGCCGTACGCAGGTCTTGCCCCATATTCAGCATCAGCATATCGGTTTTATTCACACTCGCGAGCAGTTGTCGGTATTCGCTGCTGCTGAGCCAACGCTGCATTTCCGGCTTGCTCTCTTGTTGGCGCAACAGGTCGCGCAAGGCATGACAGAACGCGATGGTACGCAAGATCATGCGCACACGTAGATCGCCGAAACCATTCTGGGCCAAGGCTGGATGGGCATAATCGATCAGGCTGTGGCATTGACGTGCCAGATTACGGCTCTTGAGCAGCAGTTCGCCCCATAGCTTGCGGCCTTCCCAGTAGCGATCATAAGCAGCGTTATTGCGAAAGCCGAGAAAAATCGAGAGCGGCAAACCGATCAGGGTAAACGGTATCGTCGTTAAGGTGATCTTGAGTTTGAACAGATCGCCATGCGAGATCGTCACCAGGGTGGCGATGAGGATGTTGATGATCAAGGCGGGCAGGATGCGGGGTAACACCGAGCCGCGCAAGAGTAGAAATAAACGCCAGCCCGAGGGGCGGTCTCTGACTATCACCGGTCAGTCCAGTCTTCAAAACAATTCAAGCAGGGCTCGCTAATTTGCTAATATGTGAGTGAATTAAAACACTAATATGTGAGCAAGTCAAACGCTACAATCATGGTTTTATTATTTTTTCGGAGTCGCGATGCATCCCAAAATTGCCAAGCGCAATTTGCCGCAATTATTTCTCAAGGCGCGCGCCCAGTTGATGGCGCATTTTCGGCCTATTTTGGCGAAGTTCGGTTTGACCGATCAACAATGGCGCATTCTGCGTGTACTCGATGAACATGGTCGTTTGGAATCGCGCGAATTATGCGAGTTGTGCCAGATTTCCAGTCCCAGTATGGCTGGCGTGTTGAAACGCATGGAAGAGAGTGCCTTGATCTGTCGTGGCAGCTTCAGTGGTGATCAGCGGCGCCTGGTGATCACGCTCGCGCCTCAGGGGGATGCGCTGATGGCAGAGATTGCGCCGCTGATCGAGCAGCAATACGCGTATATTGAACAGAGTTTCGGTACCGATCAGATTGAACAATTGCTGTCGGTGTTGGAAGCATTCTGTCAGGCTGATGAAAACAGCGTGCCGCGCGTGTTATTGGACTGAGCGCAGACTGAGTGGATATAGACAGTCTTGCTAAAAGGAACTACAGTCTGAGCTGCCTATTTTTTTTGAACAAGCTGCTTACCGAAAGGGATGTCATGTCCGTAGAAACGAAGAAATTCCGACTCATCACACGCAGCGATTTTGACGGCTTGGTTTGTGCCGTGCTGTTACAGCATCTCGATTTGATCGATGATATTTTGTTCGTGCATCCGAAAGACATGCAAGATGGGAAAATCGCCGTCAGTAGCGACGATATCAGTACCAATTTGCCGTATGTCGAGGGTATACACTTGGCCTTTGACCATCACTTGTCAGAAACCCTGCGTCATAGCGGTGCGCGCGATAATCATGTAATCAATCCGGCAGCACCATCGGCGGCACGGGTGGTGTATGAACATTACGGCGCGCATGCGGCGTTTCCAGAGGCGTGGGACGATATGATGGCGGCCGTCGACAAGGGCGATTCGGCACAGTTCAATCAAGCAGAGGTGTTGCGGCCGAAAGAATGGGATTTGCTGAACTTCCTCATGGATGCCCGTACCGGACTCGGTCGTTTCCGCGACTTCCGTATTTCCAACTATGCTTTGATGATGGAATTGATTGCGCTGTGCAAGACTCAGAATATTGCTGAGATCATGCAGAATCCCGATGTCAAAGAGCGGGTCGACCTGTACAGCGAGCACAACGCCAAATGCCAAGAGCAAATTTTGCGCTGTGCCAGTGTGCATGGCAATCTGGTGGTGCTCGATTTGCGTCAGGAAGCCAGTATTTTTGCCGGCAACCGGTTCTTGATTTATGCATTGTTTCCACAGACAAACATTTCGATTCACGTCTTGTCCGGTTTGAAAAATCAAAACACCGTTTTTGCAACTGGGAAATCGATACTCAATCGTACATCGAAGACCTCGGTTGGCCCCTTGATGCTCGAATATGGCGGCGGTGGGCATGAAAATGCCGGAACTTGCCAAGTGGCCAACGAAAGCGCCACGGAAGTTTTGGCTGCCTTAATCCACAAAATCAATGCCGATGGCTGAGCCGTTCTGTTTGTGAGCTACGCCTCGGCCTTGCTTGTCTGCACTTTCTTAACACAAACGCAGACCAGCAAGGCCGAGTGTTACTAAGTGTTGCTTTAATATGCAATAAACTTTTTTTTATGCCGCTCTATTGAATTTCGCCGCTTAATCGCCTAATGTGCAGTGCACCAAAAACAATAGGGTATGCAATTGGAAAATCATCAGAATCATGCGAAAAGCAGTCTTGCTGCTTTGTCACTCGCCGCCATTGGTATCGTTTACGGCGATATCGGTACCAGTCCGCTCTATACGATGAAGGAAGTGTTCTCTCCCGAACACGGTCTGGAGCTCAATGAATTCAATGTCTTCGGTGTGATCTCCCTGATTTGTTGGGGTTTGATTATCATCGTTGCACTCAAATACGTCACACTGATTTTACGCGCCGATAATCGCGGCGAGGGCGGCATTATGGCGCTGACGGCGCTGGCGCTGGAATCGGTCGGTAAATCGTCGAAGTTATATTTTGTTTTGTTGGTGCTCGGTTTGCTCGGTGCCGCCTTGTTTTACGGTGATGGTGTGATCACCCCGGCGGTGTCGGTGTTATCTGCGATTGAAGGTTTGGAAGTGGCGACGCCGGCCTTCAAACCGTATGTGGTGCCGATTACCGTGCTGGTGATTGCTGCCTTGTATGCCGTGCAGTTCAAGGGTACGGCCGGTATCGGTCGCTGGTTCGGTCCTATCATGGTGATCTGGTTCGCACTCTTGGCGGTGATGGGCGTGTATAACATCGCTAAAATGCCGAGCATTATCGGCGCCCTCAACCCGGTGCATGCCTTTGATTTTCTGCTCTCGCACGGTTGGGTAGCGTTTTTAGCGCTCGGTGCCGTGGTGTTGGCGTTCACCGGTGCTGAAGCGCTGTATGCGGATATGGGGCATTTCGGCAGTCAACCGATACGGATTGCCTGGTTTTCGGTCGTGTTTCCAGCCTTGGCGCTCAATTATCTCGGTCAGGGTGCTCTGCTGATCGTCACGCCTTCTGCGGTCAGTAACCCGTTTTATCAGCAACTCGGGCCTTGGAGTGTTTACCCCTTGGTGATTTTGTCGGCCGTGGCGACGGTGATTGCTTCGCAGGCGACGATTTCCGGTACCTTCTCCATGACCAAGCAAGCCATTGCTTTGGGTATTTTGCCGCGCATGCAGATCATTCATACCTCGGCGAAAGAGATCGGGCAGATCTACATTCCCGTGGTGAATTGGCTGCAATTGCTGGTGGTGGTGGCGGCGGTGGTCGGTTTCGCTTCTTCCTCTAATCTGGCGTCGGCCTATGGTATTGCCGTTACGGGCACCATGCTGGTGACTTCTTTGCTGACTTTTTTCGTCATTCGTCACCGCTGGAAGCTTAATTTGGCGCTGTGTTTGATGGCTACCGGCTTTTTTGCTTTCATCGATTTTTCGCTGTTTGCTGCCAACGCGCTCAAAATTGTCCATGGTGGCTGGTTCCCGCTGGTGCTCGGATCGATCATGTTTGTGATCATGACAACCTGGAAGCGTGGTCGTGAGTTGGTATTCGATAACTTGAAAAAGCATGCGATACCACTCAGTGACTTTTTGGAATCTTTGTTTGTCTCACCACCTCACCGCGTCCCTGGTACGGCGATTTTCTTGCGCGGCGAAGCCGATGGTGTGCCGCACGCCTTGCTGCATAATCTGTCGCATAACAAGATTTTGCATGAGCGTGTGGTGTTTCTGACTTTGCATAACAAGGAAATTCCTTGGGTGGCACCGGAAGATAGAGTGCATGTCACCGACTTCGGTCATGATTGTTACCAGATCGATGTCAATTACGGCTTCAAGAATGAGCCGGATATTCCCAAAGCGCTGGCTTTGTGCGAAAAATTCGGTTTGTTGTTCGAACCGATGGAAACCTCGTATTTCATCGCCCGACAAACCATTGTTTCCAAGCCGGGCAGTGGCATGGCCTTGTGGCGTGAATGGCTGTTTGTGCTGATGTCGCGCAATGCACGCGATGCCGCTGATTACTACCGCATCCCAACCAACCGCGTCATCGAAGTCGGTTCGCAAGTGGAAATTTAAGTTTGTCAGTAAAAACTCGGTCGGGGGCTTATATAATCAAAAAGCCTGTGCTATAATCTTGTTTTTCGCGGCTGTAGCTCAGCTGGATAGAGTACTTGGCTACGAACCAAGGGGTCGTGGGTTCGATTCCTGCCAGCCGCACCAGATTTCAGGGATCAGACGCAAGTCTGATCCCTTTTTTCTATTCTGCCGCCGCTTCAGAAAAATCCTACGGTGATTTCAGAAATTTCCGTCTTGTCATTCGTGCGGATCGATTGCAGACTTCAGGTCTTCTGATGATCATGAAGGGCAGTTTTTCTGTATGTCGAATTTTTCCCGCCGCTGTCTCCGTTTGTGCATGGTGCTCACCGTGCTCACCGTGCTTACCGCTTGTGCTCAGCGCCGCGGCTATCACGCTAATCCGTATCCGCCATATCCCCTGTCGACCGACTATCCGAGTTATTCGAATTACCCGACTGCGAACGGCTATCGTGGTTATTCTGAGCGGCCCGATGGCAGTATCGGTTGTTCGCCTGATTTCGCCGGCTATGCCGAAAGCCGCAGCGGTCAGATTTGCGCTGGCGGTCGCTATGCCGGCTATGCCGAAAGCCGTACCGGTGCGGTGGTGTGCGGGGCGCTGTATAGTGGCCGTTTTCAGGGGCGCAGTGGCTTGGTCTGTTATGGCGGCTTGTATCGTGGGCGGCGTTGAGCGCTGTTTCTTCGCTGTTACTTGTTGGTAAAGAAAAATAATTTGCCCAGGGGGCTATAATTTTCCCTTGAGCTTTGCTATAATTTTGTTCTTCGCGGCTGTAGCTCAGCTGGATAGAGTACTTGGCTACGAACCAAGGGGTCGTGGGTTCGATTCCTGCCAGCCGCACCAGATATAAGGGATCAGATGAAAATCTGATCCCTTTTTTCTATTTGGCACGCGCGAAAAATGGGCGAAAATTGATTTCTGCTTGGGATGGGCTTGGTTAGAGTGGCATTTTCACTCCAGCCTGTGAGCAATTGATCGCCCCCATGATAAATGTCTTTTCATCCTCTGTTGCTGGATTGCGAGCAGTCGCGTCAGCACCCACTGTGCCAGCCAGTTATCCGGAGATCGTACGCGTATGGCGCGACAGTGCGCCGCCGGGGGAGGATAGGGTAGAGGTAGCGCGACGTTTGCTCAGCGCTTACCGTGACAACGCCACCACGCTGGTGCTGCGCCACTTCGGTACGCTGAGTAGTTTGCCAGCCTTGCCGGGCGGCTTGCACGAAATCAGAATTTACAATTGCCCGGCCTTGCGCAGCTTGCCGGCCGTGTTGCCTGCCAGTTTGCGCAGTCTGAATTTTTTTCAATGTGCATCCTTGTGCTCCTTGGGTGAGAATCTTCCCAGTTGCTTGAACACGCTGGGCTTGACTGAATGTCCATCTATCTCCGCTTTGCCGGCGAATTTACCGGCTGAATTGATGGCGCTGTCGCTGGTCAGTTGCGCGGCGCTTGAGCAATTGCCGGCCAATTTGCCGGATCGCATAATTCATGTGCATATTTTCGGTTGTCATGCGCTTCGGAGTATAGAGTACATTCCGCGCTCTTTGGTCTCGTTTGATATCTGTCGGTGCGATAGATTGACGGCGGTGCGCGGCCACTTGCCCGATGAATTGATGAGCTTTCGTATCGATTTATGTCCTTCGTTAAACGATATCCCGGAAGAATTGCCGGCGTCGTTGCAGATACTGACGCTTTCCAATTGTGTCACGCTCACGCGCATACCGATGACGGTACCGTCGCGCTTAATTCGTCTCGATCTGCGCGGTAGCACTGCGATAACGAGTGCGCCGATTTACCCCATCCGTTTTCAGCCGTACTTGCCTTTGCATTTGCGCGAGCCCATGCGCAATCCTCACTCTCTTGAGGCGCTGTCGCCACTGCATTTCGACGATGTCGAGGCCAGGGCCGATTATGAGGACAGCGAAGTCAAGGAGTTGGTCGAGCACTTCGTACTGCGTACAGTCAGCCCTCAAAATGCCTGGTTAGACAGCTTCACGCCGCTCGATGGCGCTGCCGCGGTATCGATTACTACACAAAATCGCCTGTATGTGGAGGGCGAGATTGAGCAAGTGAACTTGACTGACGAAGCGCTGCAGCTGGAGTTGATGGTGCGCGTGCCTGATTTGATCGCAGCGCCGCAGCAAACCGTCATTATTGCCGAGCAGAGTGAGGCGGGGCGCTTGGCAATCGAGGCCTTGTATCAAGATATTGCTTACGGCGCTATCCTTGACCCCTCCTATTTGCAGCGTTTTCTGCGCGCACAATTGCCATCCCCTTTATTGGCGCTGCGCCCTATCAGCGCTGAGCAGCAATTGTGTTGTCAGCAGTTATCAAACAAGATCATTATGGCAGCCAAGGAGTTGGTTTGCGTGCCATGGGACGATTCTGGCACGATCATGGTATTGGCAGAACGTCAGTCGAGTGCACATATTTTGCTTGATGGTGGCTATGCCGTGCACCAGTCCAGTATTGATCGCGCCTTGTTCGCGGGGGTATTGGCCTGCTGCAAGCAGGATGATGAGTCGGAATTCATCGAGGTGATGGCATACTTTGAGGCTGGTTGGCCGACCCCCAGTTTACTCGACGAAGCACGCCTGACGTTTCGCGAAAACTTCATACATCTGTTCGTGACCGGGCAATTCGCCTCGGAATGGATTAAACGCGAGTACTACCATTTTGTGTTGCGCTGTGGGCAGATGCACTGAATACAAATGTCGTTGCGGCCTGCGGAAATGACGGTGCATCGAGGGTAAGTGCATGCACGCAGCAGTTGAATGTAATGAGCGAAAACTGGTATTTCTCGTGACAGTGCCTCGCTAACATCTGACGGTGATCAATCACTTTGACTTCGACTGCACATGCCTCCGATTTTACCTCGTTTCAGCTGTATTCCCAGTTCAACTGCTGGCATGTCAATGACACCGCTACGTGCCAACTCAGTTGCTGCATCCGCTGTGCAGGATTACCGGCAGATGATCGATGCCTGGGTTGGCGTTAGCCCGGCGCACGAGGAGCGGGCGATGGTAGCGGCACACTTGCTTGAGGTGCATGCTAATCGCACGCCTTTGCTGACACTGTGTGATTTGGATGGCTTGAGCAGTCTGCCACCCTTACCTGACTGCGTAGTGCGACTGATGGTTCGCAATTGCCCGAGCTTATTGAGTATGCCTGGCGCTGGCATATCTGCGTCAAGCGCGCGCTGGCCAGCCGGTTTGAAGGAGTTGTATATTAAAGATTGCAACGCCCTGACGGCGCTCGAGACCGACTGGCCCCTAGCCTTGAGGTGTCTGACGATTTCTCACTGTTTGGCGCTCGAATCTGTGCGCGCCGCGCCATCGCCGGCCTTACGATCGGTCGTGATCAGCGACTGTCCCAAGCTGCATGCGCTGAGTGAGCAATGGCCTGCGGAATTGCGTGAATTTAAACTGACACGCTGTGCAGCTTGGTCGAATTTACCTGCCAGTTTGCCGGATAGCCTGAGAGAATTATCGATCAATAATTGCGCCAGCTTTACGCACTTGCCTGGGCCCTTGCCAAGCGCTTTGCGCGGCTTGGAAATCACTGATTGCCCGGCCTTGACGGCACTGTGTGAATTGAATTTGGCGTTCTTACGTCGTCTGACGATACGGAATTGTTCCGCGCTGGTCGCGCTGCCGCGGCTGTCAACACCGCGCTTGTTGACGCTGTCGCTGGTTGCTTGCGGTGCCCTCACTCGTCTGCCTGCCAGGCTGCCGGAAAGTTTGGCTCATCTTGACCTGATTGCGTGTATTTCGCTGGCTTTCGTACCGCGTTACCATCTAGGTTTAGAGGTGCGACTGCCTATCCATTTAATCCAAGATACGCTCGATGAGGGCGAGCGGATCTTGCCGGCGGCATGCTTCGATCATATCCCTGCTCGATCCGCTTATCGACATACCGAGATCTGCGAACTGATCGATCATTTCAGCTTGCGCACGGCGAACCGTCGCGGCGAGTGGATCGATAGCTATACACCTTTGCACGGTGGTGAGCCGGTATCGATTGCGACGCAGAATCCGCCCTTCGGACATGACACGGTCGAACGCATCGCTATGCACCATGCGGCGCTGGTGATGCTGTTGGTGGAACGGGTGCCCAATGTGATTGTGAATTTGAAATACCAGGTGGTGGTGGCGGAACAAAGTGCCGAGGCGCAGGTGGCCATCGCCCGTTTGTATGACGAAATCGTCATTGGCGATGAGCTCAGTTCGGATGCGCTCGAGTATATTACCTGTACGAAAAAGCCATCGCCATTGATGGAAACTCGGCCGCTCTTGGTCGAAGAGGAAGGCTACTGCCGCCGCTTGTCGGCCAGTATTACCGAGCTGGCCCAACAGATTCCAAACGTGCCCTGGCACCCAAATGCGCGGGCTAAAGTATCGATTGAGCGTGCTGATGGGGAGATGGTGCTGTTTGACGGTGGCTATGCGGTACATTCCTCGTGCATCGACAGGGCATTGTTCAGTCAAGTGCTTTGCGCGTGCAAGCAGGGTGACGAGGAGATGTTCCTTGCGGCTATGGCTGATTTTCAAGCCGGTTGGCCGGCCCCGGGGCCACTCGATGGTGCGCGTCTGACCTTCCAAGAGGAGTTCGTGCGCTTGTTTGTGACCGGTTACTTTTCTTCAGAATGGATCAAGCGCGAGTACTACCATTTCATCTTACGCTGCGGGCAGATTCACTGAGTCGCCGCAGGCTCCAGCCAGCCGGTGCTTGGGCATTGGGTGCGCTGGCTTTGCCACTGGCAGCGCCGGCGCTCAGTGCGCTTAACAAACGCTGCAAGTATTTGAGCAACTTAATGGATCGTCGCAAGCGACGATGGAAAAGCCTCTGGAAGGGGTTTCCATCGGGTCGCTCCTTCGTCGCTCACCGGCCTGAAGACGCTGTCGCAAAAGCCTGATGGACGCTGTTTACACCTGAAACACCGCATACCGCGTCTTTCCCGCATGCCGCAGCCTCGTCATTCCCGCATGCTTTTGGCGGGAACCCAGCGTCGTTTTTTACACTGAAAATGCCACAATTTCTGGCATTTTCAGTTAACCACGAACGCCGCTGGGTTCCTGCCAAAAGCGCGCAGGAATGACGTGGCCACCAGTTAGGGTAATGATACCGACTCACTACCCTTTTGCGACAGCCTCTTCAGGCCGGGGTTTCAAACCCTAGTCAGATTTTTGATGAAACTCGAAGAGTTAGTGTCAGCTTGCACACTGAAAATGGGCGAAAACTGATTTCCGCTTGTTACAGGCTTGCTTAGAGTAGAGATTTTATCCTCGCACTTGAGTCAGTAAAATCATGATAAACCTGTCGCCATCCTCTGCAGCCAGATCGTCCACAGTAGCACTCGCACTAGCACTGGCACCCAAGATACCAAATAGTTACCCGGAGATCCTGCGTGCATGGCGCGACCGCGCTGCTGAAGAGGTAGATGGAGAGGTGGTAGAGCAATATTTGCTCAATGCCCATAGTAACAATGCCACTACTCTGGAACTGCATCATTTCTGGAATTTGAGCAGTCTGCCGCCTTTGCCGGACAGGGTCACTGAAGTCAGTATTGATAATTGCCCACACTTGAAGTGCTTACCTCCCAGGTGGCCTAACGGTTTGTGTCGTTTGAAAATTATGTGTTGCGAGTCGCTGATGTCCTTGGGCGAATCCTTGCCGGTCGGCTTGGCCTCGCTCGAGCTTTGCAACTGTCCGTCTTTGACCGAACTGCCGGCAAATTTGCCAAACAGTTTGATGTCGCTGTCGCTGACTGGTTGCGTGGCTTTGACGCAGTTACCGGAAAATTTTCCGACCAATTTGGCTAACCTGAATATTTCTTTTTGCCACGCGCTGCAACGCATTGATCGATTGCCGAGTGGTTTGCTTTCGCTTGACGTCACGCAATGCCGCGCTTTAACGGGTGTGTACGAATTGCTACCTAGCCGCTTGCTGGGCTTACGTATAGGCAACTGTTCGCGCCTAAGCGTGTTGCCGCCACATTGGCCTGAATTATTGCATTTGATTCATATTCTCGATTGCATCAGCTTGACGCGTTTGCCGCAGAATGTGCCGACCAATTTGATGCGACTGAATCTACGCGGTTGTAGCAGCTTGACGGATGTGCCACATTTTCCTGCTCAGTTCCATGAATACTTACCGGTTCATTTGCGCTTGCTGCAGCGTAATCCTTACCGCATGGAGCGTCTGCCGGCGCTCCATTTCGATGATGTGGAGGCCAGAGCCGATTATGCCGACAGCGAGATCAAGGAGTTGATTGATCACTTTGTACGGAGAATGACCGTGCCACTTGATGCGTGGTTAGAGAGCTTCATGCCGCTGGGTGGTGGCGAAGCTGTGTCGATTGCGACGCAAAATCGCCAGTACATTGATGGCGAGATTGAACAAGTCAAGGTCGCTGACCAAGCCCTGTACCAGATACTATGCCAGCGCATCCCCGACTTGATCGCGACGCTGGATCATACTGTCATTGTTGCGGAACAGAGTGTGGAGGGGCAATTGGCGATCGGGGCGCTGTACCAAGATATCGCCTACGGCGAATGCCTGAATCCCTCCTATCTGCGGCGTTTTATGCACGCACAACTGCCATCCCCTTTATTGGCACCGCGCCCGATCAGTGCGGCGCAGCAGCTACGTTGTGAACAGTTGTCAGATAAAATCGTTGCGACAGCCAAGGGTTTGGTCTGCGTGCCGTGGAAAGCCTCAGCGACGGTGATGGTTTTAAAGGAACGCCTAGGCAGCGCGAGCACCTTGCGTGACGGTGGCTATGCGGTGCATCAGGCGCAGTTTGATCGCAACTTGTTTGCTTCAGTATTGGAAGCGTGTAAGCAAGGTCATGAACAGTCATTCATCTCTGCCATGGGGCGCCTCGAGGCTGGCTGGCCGACCCCCAGCGGGCTCGACGTTGCGCGCCAGACATTTCGAGAGACCTTCACCCATTTGTTTGTGACTGGGCAATTTCCATCCGAATGGATCAAGCGCGAGTACTATCATTTCATCTTACGCTGCGGGCAGATTCACTGAGGCGCTGCTGGCATCGCTTTGCAGCAGTCGCCGCAGGCTCCAGCCAGCCGGCGCTTGGGCATTGCGCGCGCTGGCTTTGCTACTGGCAGCGTCGGCGCTCAGTGCGCTTAACAAGCGGTGCAACTGGTTGATGTCTGGCAGCATGGTGCCGAGAAAGGCGACTTCGTCGCCATGCTGTATCAAAATCGTGGGGAAATTGTCGATGTCGAGTGCATCGACGAGTTCGGCGCAATCTTCGATATCGACCCAAGCGAAGCATTTATCAGGATGGCGCAGCGCCAGTTGGTCGAAAGCGAGGCGATAGCTGGTGCAGGTATCGCACCAAGCGGCGCACAGGCAAGCGACCAAGCATGCGCGTTCATTCAATTGCAGTTGTAGTGCGGCGCGGTCGTGAGTCGGGGTCAGGGCAGTCATGTGCTGATTTTAACCGATCTCTCGTCAAGAATTCCCGCCTTCGAGAGAAGTGACACGGTAAAATACGCCCATGGAAAAGTTAACCGCAATTTTAGCAATAGAAACCTCGACCTCGCTGGCTTCGGCCGCGCTGCTGGTCGGTTCGCATAGTTGGGTGCGCGAACTTAATGGTGTTGAAACTCACTCTCAAGGTATCTTGCCCGCATTGCAAGATTTACTCGCGCAAGCAGGCTTGGCCTTGAGCGATTGTGATGCCATTGCCTTCGGCTGTGGCCCCGGGGCTTTTACCGGCATTCGTACTGCCTGTGGGATTGTGCAGGGTTTGGCCTTTGGTGCAGACTTGCCGGTGGTGCCGGTGGGCAGCTTGCTGGTCATGGCCATGGCCGCGCGTGAACAAAACGACGGCACCGATTTTGTCTGTATTCTCGATGCGCGTATGAATGAAGTCTACTGCGCGCGTTATCGCTGGTTGGCGGGGGTTTGGCAGGAAGTGGTGGCACCGGCGTTGCTGAAACTCGAAGACTTAGTGATAGATCAGGCCCAGACTTGTTGTCTGGTGCTAGGGCAGGGCGTACTCTTGCCAGCGGCGTATGCCGACTGCACACACTTGGCGCTGATGCCGCATGCGCGACAAACCGCTTTGGCCGGCTTGGCGGCGTACCAAGCGGGCTTGACGCTGACGGCGGAATTGGCGCAACCCTTATATTTACGCAATAAAATCGCCTTGACCACGGCCGAACGTCTGGCGCAAAAAAATGCGCCGCGGGAAGGCTGAGATCGCTATGCTTACACATGATTTCGTTGCTTTTGTGAAACTTGGTTATGCCGATATCGATACCGTTTTATCTTTGGAAGTGCAGCTCTATCCTCATCCATGGACGCGCGGAAATTTTACCGACTCTTTGCAGAGCGGCCATGCCGGTTTTGGCTTGCGCGATGCCGAGCACGGCCTGATCGCCTATTGCTTCGTGATGCCGGTCTTGGAAGAGCTGCACTTGCTCAATTTTGCCGTGGCGGGGCAACAGCAAAAGCAAGGCTATGCGCGCGAAATGTTAAATTTATTGCATGACTATGCTATCGAGCAAGGTTTTGCCTCGATGTTGCTGGAAGTACGGCGCAGCAATGCGCGCGCCTTGGCGGTTTATCGCAGCGATGGTTTTCTCGAAATCGGCTGCCGTAAAGCGTATTATCCGGCGGCTGAAGCTGGCCGCGAAGATGCTATTGTGATGCGGAGAATCTATCGATGAACAGCAGCGCTACGGCACAGCGTGCCAGAATGTTGAATGCAATGGGCTTGGGTCCTTTGTGGGTGGAACGTCAGGCCGCACTGGTGCCGCCTGTGCCCGTGTTGGCGGCGGCATCTGTTCCTCCATCTGTCTCTGTTACTGCACCGAGTTCGGCAGCGATGCCGGCAGGCGGTTCGGTGGCTGCTCCGGTTGCGCACGAGCTCGTGTTGCCGCCTGCAGCAGTCGCACCAGCACCAGCACCAGCAATGGCCAGCCTGGACTGGCCGCATTTGCGCGACACGGTGGCACAGTGCCAGGCGTGTGCCTTATGTGGCGGTCGTAGCCACACCGTGTTCGGCACTGGCCAGCATCAGGCGCGCTGGTTGTTTGTTGGTGAGGGGCCCGGTGTGCACGAAGACCAGCAGGGTGAACCTTTCGTTGGCCCGGCCGGGCAATTGCTCGACAATATGTTGTTGGCACTGGGTTTGAATCGACAGAGCACGGCTTATATTACGAATGTGGTGAAATGTCGTGCGCTCGATACCGCGGGTAAAGATCGCTCGCCTCATGCTGATGAAATCGCCGCTTGTTTGCCTTATCTGGAGCGGCAGATCGAATTGCTGCAGCCTCAAGTCATCGTCGCGCTCGGTAAGACGGCGGCGCTGAGCTTACTCGGTTTGGCCGCCGATACGACGCTGGTGAGCTTGCGTGGCCAAGTGCACCAGTACCGCCAGCGTCCCTTGATTGTTACTTTTCATCCGGCTTACTTGTTGCGTAAACCTTTAGAAAAGAGCAAGGCTTGGGCTGATTTGTGCTTGGCGCAGCAAACTTTTTCTGCAACTGTGCCCTGATGCCGACTTCACAGGCAGCGTTTCATCGCAACTGGGGGCATTTACAAGATAGGCATGTCCGCACCTTGGCTTGGTTGTTATGCGCTGCCCCTTTGCTCGATAGCGGGGCCTCGGTATGGCACGGTGCTGGCTTATCACCACGCCTGCCGCCCACTGAGGTGATGGTCGGCATGCTGACGGCACTCGACGCCGCACCGGCAGCCTTACATGCCGCGCTGGCCCAGCGTCCTACTCGGCGTCTCGGTTTGTATGCCGAGCAATTACTGGCTTTTTTTCTGACGCAAACCGGAGAAATGGTCGCGCACGGCTTGCAAGTGCATGACGCTGCGGCACGTACACTCGGTGAATTTGATTTTGTTTTGCGGCAAAACGGCGCTTTGGTGCATTGGGAACTCGCGACCAAGTTTTATCTGTTTTGTCCAAGCGCTCAGTTGGCTCCCGATTTGTACGATTACGTGGGACCGAATCTGGCCGATACCCTCGGCAGTAAGATGCATAAGATTTTGCATCAGCAATTGCTCTTGGGGCAGCAAGCGACGGCGCGTGCCATGTTGCCAGCCGAGATCAGTGAGGCGCATGCTTTGGTGCGCGGCTGGTTGTTCTATGCTCCGGCGCTAGCGCCTGACACCTTGGCAGGGATCGCGGTCGATCATTGTCGGGGCGAGATTTTGACTCTGACGCAATTACGTGCGCTCGCTGCCCCAGGTGGATTGAGCGGCATCTTGCTGGAGCGCTTGGATTGGTTGGCACCGGCCCAGCTGGCAGAAGCCGATGTGCCGACGTGGGCAGCTTTATTGCAAGAAGTCGAACAGCATTTTTCTCATAGTCAGGCCACGCTCTTGTTGGCTTTGGTTCAGTGTGCCGCCGGCCAAGCCCGCGAGCTCAGCCGCGCCATGATCGTCGCCGATGATTGGTGGCAGCAAGCGGCGCAAGCACGTACCGCTTTGCGCCCGGTTTGAAGTCTTCAGTGCTTGTGTTCGCCGATCAAGGCCAGTGAATCGTGTTGGCGTTGATTGGCGTGGTGTTTTTTCATGACCAAGAACATGGTGCAAGCGACGAATACCCCGAACAGGATGGTGACGATCTGGATATTGAGTTTCAGCGAAACCATCACCGCATACACACTGAGCATGACCAGTACCGACAGGTTTTCATTGAAATTTTGCACTGCAATTGAATGACCTGCACTCATCAGCACATGACCACGATGCTGTAACAGGGCATTCATCGGTACCACGAAGAAGCCGGCCAGGATGCCGATCAAAATCAGCAAGGGATAGGCGATCCACACGCTGTGCACGAAAATCATGGTCACCACGACCAAGCCCATGGCGATTCCCACCGGCATCACCGATAGAGATTTTTTCAAAGGTACGAAGCGCGCTGCCGCCACCGCGCCGAGGGCGATGCCGATTGCTACCACGCCTTGCAAAATAGCGGCCTTGTTGAGCGGCATGTTCAGTGATTCTTCTGCCCATTTCAAGACGATGAATTGCAAGGTCGCGCCGGCACCCCAGAACAGCGTCGTCACGGACAGCGAGATCTGCCCCAGCTTGTCGCGCCACAGCGTCATGAAACAGCCGCAAAACTCGGTGATCAAGCGTAGCGGGTGGTGTTGCTGCTGCTTATAGCGGGCGCCGGTGTCGGGAATTCTCAGATTGAAAATTGCTGCTATGCAGTATAGACCGGTAATCACGCACAAGGCAGCTTCGGTGGGGGTGTGAACCGGGAGGTCGATGAAGGGGAAATCGAAGCTGAGTAAAGTGGCCGACACATTCGGGGTAACCAGTGCGCCGCCGAGGACGGTGCCGAGGATGATCGAGCTCACCGTCAACCCTTCAATCCAGCCATTGGCAGCGACCAGACGTTCCGGCGGCAGCAATTCGGTGAGGATGCCGTATTTGGCCGGCGAATAGGCCGCCGCGCCGAAGCCGACTACTGCATACGCCACCAGCGGATGCACTTGTACGAACATGAGTGCGCAGCCGGCGACTTTGATCAGATTGGTGAAGAACATCACGCGGCCTTTCGGGCGCGAATCGGCGAACGCGCCGACGAAGGCGGCCAGCACTACATACGACAACACAAAGAATAATTTCAACAGCGGCGTCATCCATGCGGGCGATTCCATGGAGACCAATAAAGCCATCGAAGTGATGAGCAAAGCGTTGTCGGCCAGCGAGGAAAAAAACTGCGCCGCCATGATCGTATAGAAACCGCGTTTCATGCTGATGATTTGCCTGTGACAAAGAGTTATCGGTCAGCTTTATACCATGAAATTCGGGTGCTTCAACTGAAATAGCATCAGCTTTACCCACAATACTGGGTAAAATATCAGTAGTTATTCAATTTTTTAAACTTATCAGCATGCGCCGCTCGTGCGCAGGGAATCGTGATGGCAAAGGCAAAAACAAATTACACCTGTACCGAATGTGGTGGTATTGGCAATAAATGGGCTGGACAGTGTCCAGCTTGCGGGCAATGGAATACCTTGGTGGAAACCTTGGTCGAAGCGCCGGGAAATCGGTTTTCGGCGCGTCCGCAAAGTTTGGCGCAAACCGCGCCGGTACTTAATTTGGCCGATATTGAGGCGGCCGATGTGCCGCGCTTTGGCACCGGCATTGAAGAATTCGACCGGGTGCTGGGCGGTGGCTTGGTGTCGGGTGGGGTGGTGCTGATCGGTGGCGATCCCGGTATCGGCAAATCGACCTTGTTGTTGCAGGCTTTGGCGAATTTGGCGCAGCTAAAAAAGGTCTTGTATGTCAGCGGCGAAGAGTCGGGGGCTCAGATTGCCTTACGTTCGCACCGCCTCGGTTTGCGTACCGATGGCTTGGCCTTGCAGGCGGAAATCCAATTGGAAAAAATTCTGCAAACCTTGGCCGAGCATCGGCCGCAGGTGGTGGTCATTGATTCTATTCAAACCATGTATTCGGATGCACTCAGTTCGGCACCCGGTTCGGTGGCACAGGTGCGCGAATGTGCCTCGCAATTGACGCGCCTCGCCAAGACCATGGATATCACCATGATTTTGGTTGGCCATGTGACTAAGGAAGGTGCCTTGGCTGGTCCGCGTGTGCTTGAGCATATCGTCGATACGGTATTGTATTTCGAAGGTGATACCCACTCCAGTTTCCGTTTGGTGCGCGCTATCAAGAACCGTTTCGGTGCCGTCAATGAACTCGGTGTCTTCGCCATGACCGAGCGCGGCCTCAAGGGTGTGGCTAACCCGTCGGCGCTGTTTCTGTCGCAGCACGAGACGCAAGTGGCCGGTTCTTGCGTCATGGTTACGCAAGAAGGGACTCGTCCTTTATTGGTGGAAATACAAGCTTTGGTCGACAGCTCGCACGCCCCGAATGCGCGCCGTCTGTCGGTTGGTTTGGAGCAAAACCGCTTGGCGATGTTATTGGCCGTGTTGCACCGCCATGCGGGCGTGGCGGCATTTGACCAAGATGTGTTTATCAATGCCGTCGGCGGCGTGAAAATCGCCGAACCGGCGGCCGATCTGGCGGTCTTGCTGGCGATAAATTCCTCCATGCGCAATAAGCCTTTGCCGCGCAGCTTGGTCGTGTTCGGTGAAGTCGGACTGGCCGGCGAGATACGACCAGCCCCTCGAGGTCAAGAGCGGCTTAAGGAAGCGGCGAAACTCGGTTTCACCATTGCCATGATTCCGAAAGCCAATGCACCGAAGCAGAAAATTGAAGGCTTGACTATCATCGCTGTCGATCGTATCGATGAGGCGATGAATAAAATCCGTGAGATCGACGATATGACGTAGGGAAGCGCGGATTAAATCCGCGCTTTCTTAGCTTAGTGCCGCGGCGCGCAGTCCGCTGTTGACCGCGCCTTCCAGCGTTGATGGGTAAGGGCCGGCGGTATAGTCGCCGGCGAGCAGTAAGCCGGCTTGGCCGGTCTGATTATCGGGACGTGCCAAGGCCACCTTGCAGTTGAAGGTCGCGCGCTTCTCGGTAATGACGCGGCTCCAGCGTGGCGCTGCCAGTTCCGGCATGGCAAAGCTCAGTGCCAATTGCTGAGCGATGGCGGCAGCCAGTGTGCTGTGATCAGGCAAGCCGTGCGCGGCGCTGATGACGACCGCCAATAGGCCGGCTTGACTGGCATCGAGTTGGCCGCGATCGAAGACATATTGCCCCCAGGCTTGTGCTGCGACATCGTCGCGCAGCGCAAACAGTGGACGTGCCAGTTGCAAATCTGCTCGGTATTGTAAATAGCAAGTACAAATCGCGGCTTGTTCAAACGCCGGTACGCTCTCTTCGCCGCAAGTCTGCAGCAAGCGCCGGGCATTATCGGGGTCGCAGGCGACGATGACACCATCGTAGTGCGGCGCGTCGACATCTTGGCTCAGTTGCCATTGACCAGAGGTGCTTCGCTGCAATTGTCGTATCGCTTGTCCGAAATGGACATGTGCACCGCGTTGTAACAGGTATTCGGTGGCACGCTGCGGAAACAAGGAGGATAAATCCATGCGTGGAATCAACATGTCCGAGGCCGCTCTTCGGGCCCCTAAGCTGTCGCGTAAGACATGCAGAAAAATTTGTGCCGATGCCTGTTCGGGCGGCGTATTCAAAGCCGCCAAGCATAGTGGCACCCACATCAGGCGACACAGCCGTTCGCTCTGTTCAAACCCTTGCAGTAATTCAGTGACGCTGCAATCTTCATTGAGCTGCCAATCCATCCAGCGCGCCGTCGAGGAAAAACGGGCGAGTGCCATTTTATCGGCGCGCGTTAAGCCAGTAGCTTGCCAAAGAGCAATGGTCAGATGCAAGGGGGCTGGCCACCAAGTGCTGCGTGGCGCAAGAAAATGCATGCCATCTTCGCCTGGTGGGTAGATCATTTGTAAAGGCAGGCGTAACAAGGCCAGGTCAGGATCGATGCCGACCTGGCGCAGCATCGCCAAGCTGTTGCGGTACGCGCCTAGCAATAAGTGCTGACCATTGTCGAGCGCCATGCCTTGCAGTTCGACACGACGGGCTCGCCCGCCGGCCGTGCGGGTGGCTTCAAACAGACTGACTCGGTGACCTGCTTGATTTAAAGCAATGGCTGCAGCACAGCCAGCCCAGCCGGCACCGATGACGGCGATGTCGCGCGCACCCACCTCAAGCACGCAGGTAAGTTTTCCATGCCAACCAAAGCTTGCGTATTGGCGTCAAGGAAATGCGCTGATTCAAAACGTGGAAGCCATCGTTACGTATTTCTTCCAACAAGCTGCGATAAATCGCCGCCATGATCAAGCCGGTACGCTGGGCGCGCCGGTCTTCCGGTGGCAGCAGGGCGAAGGCTTCATCATACAAGCGTTGGGCCCGTTGATATTGAAACTGCATCAATTCAACAAACTCGGGACTGTGCTTGGCGTTGAGAATATCGGCTGCCGTGACTTTGTATTCTTGCAATTCGTTTACCGGCAAGTAAATCCTGCCTTTGCGCGCATCATCGCCGACATCGCGGATGATATTCGTCATCTGAAATGCCAGTCCGAGTTTTTCCGCGAAACTGCGGGTTTGCGGATTGCTGATGCCGAAAATACTGGCCGACAGGATGCCAACCACGCCCGCAACATGCCAGCAATATTTTTGCAAAGCCTGGAAATCGAGGTAGCGGGTTTGGTTCAGATCCATTTCCATGCCGTCTATGATTGCTTGCAAATGCGCGCCATCGAGTTCGAAGCGACGCATATGAGGCAGCAAGGCGCAGCAAACCGGATGGGTGGGTGTGCCGGCCAGCATGGCTTGAATTTCTTTGCGCCACCAGTTCAGTTTGCTACGCGCGACCATGTCATCACTGCTTTCGTCGACCACATCATCGACTTCGCGACAAAACGCGTAGAGTGCGGTAATGGCGCGCCGTCGTTCGGCGGGCAAAAACAGAAAGCTGTAGTAAAAGCTCGATCCGCTCTGGGCGGCTTTTTGTTGGCAATATTCGTCAGGGGACATTGTCTTCGTATAAGTAATTGGCACAAAACCAAATAAATCGCTATGCTAACAAACTTCATCACTGTGTGAAATGAAATCACGCAGGTAGGAGGCATAGACGTATCGTAATGTAATTGCGACGCAGAATTGTTAACCTGACGCGCACCAGCTCGTATAATAGTGCTTTGGTTGGCGCATTATATGGTCGCTCTGCAAAAAGAGCCCGGCTTTCGCAGTAAAAAACTCTTAATTTGGACAAACATCTTGAATAAATCAAAACTTGCAGGAATTCTGGCCGGACTCGGACTCGTTCTGGTCGGCTGCGGCGGCTTTGTGTACACCACCGTCAGCGGTACCGTCACCGGCTTGGGCACGAGCGGTACCAATTCCTTGGTTCTGCGCAATGAAGGCAATTACCACCAAAGTTTGACGGTTGACGGCACATTTTCCTTTAATGAAGCCAGTAATGCCGTCTACGCCATCACGGTGGCAACCCAGCCAAATTTGGTCAATTGTAGCGTCGCCAACGGCAGCGGCACGATGAACAGTTCGTCCGGCGTGGCCAATGTTGCCGTTACTTGTGTGCCGAATGTGCAAATCGTCGGTAGTATCACCGGTTTACCGGATGGTGACAGTCTCTACCTCAATAATAATATCACCAACACCAGTCAGAGCCTCAACCTCGACGTCGACAGTGCTTCCGCGCTGACCAGTAATGGTACGTTTGTGCTGCCAACCTATGTCGTCAGTGGTGATAATTACAATGTCACGGTGTCGCGCCCACCTGCAGGTAAATTCTGTACCGTCGCCAATGGTGCCGGTTTGGCCAATAATGCCAATGCTGCTGCGGCAGCCAACGTGACCGTTGCTTGCGTGAGTGCGACGCCAGTGACCGTGACGGTGACGGGCCTGACTGCCGGTAATACCCTGGTGTTGACCGATACCTCGACGGCACGAGTTGATAATCTTACATTGACCACCATCGGTGTGTACAATTTCAACTGGTCTTTGTTGACAGGGATGCCATATAAAGTAGCGGTGCTGACTCAGCCGACCGGGCAAACTTGCTCGGTGCAAAATGCCAGCGGTGTTGCCAATCTTGGTAACCCGGCTGCTTCAGCGAATGTCGTGGTCAACTGTATCTGATCACCTCGTTAAATAAAAAAACCGCTGCCACCCTGAGGGGTTGGCAGCGGTTTTTGTTTGGCCAGCGCTGGCGCTGATGTGATCCGCGCTGGCTTTTCTTTATCTTAGAGTTCTTCCAAATTACCCGCTTGATTGAAATAGAAAATACCTTCGCGCTTGAAACCCCATTTACCACCCTTGAGACGAATAAAAGGTTCAAAGCTGAAAAACGGCACGTCTGCGAGCAGGGCATGGTTGTTCGATTCGATATACTGGCGCGCGTCGCGCTCGCTAGCAATGCTGTGACCGACGTTATTGCGGTAATCGAGGTTGACGAAGCCATTTTCGCGAATGCGCATATTGGCCCAGTCGAACAATTGCGCGAAACTGGTTTGTGGCCGTACCAGTTTGAGCATCTGCAAGTGCATTTGCTCTAAAAATCCCAAGCCGTTTTGAAATTCGCGTAATTGCGGCGTCGTCGTGACGCGTCCATTCTCGATCGGAAACGAGCGTGCGCAATCACCCCAGAAGCGGTCGCGAGTCGGGCTCAGGTCGATGGTGACGAGGTTGGAGCGGCCGACCAGTTCTTCGCGCGGTTGATAGTCGCGGCCCGAAATCGATACGCAACTGCGCGAGCCGAGCAATACCAGAGCTGGGCAGGCGTAGTACCACGTATCGGGGTAGCCTTGATCTTGCAGCAAACGATGGGCTTTGTCGGCGATGCTTTTTTCACTGTCTTCGGCCGTGATCAGACTGGCTAATTGGCTCAGCACTGCTTTGGCGGCGGCCTGAATCTGACGATGTTGCTCGATTTCGAGTTCGGTGGGCATGATGTTTTCTATGTCTTGGCTCTGGCTATGGTGAGCTGGCCGGATTTATTTGGCAGCGCTGCCGGTGACGGCACCGACTCCGGCTTTGGTAACATCGACGGCCGTGCCGACCACCGCGCCGCCAACCTTGACCGTGGTCGCTACCGCTACATCGGCAATCGCCAGAACCGTACAACCATTGAGCGAGAGCATGCATAGTAGGAAAAACAAAGGCTTTATACAAGTTTGGTTTTGCATCATCAACTCACGCTCGGGCAGTGGAAAAACTAGGGATAAAGCATACGCGCCACGGTAAAGTGGCTTTTCCGCCATTATGCGCCAAATTGCGCCGATTCATCCGCGCTTCCTTGCTGAAATTTACATTTTCAGTGCGCGCCACAGCAGTAGCGGCCAATCACTGGCGACGATTTTCGGGCGGCGCTGGAATACATCGCCATTGACCGCCTCGATTTTTTCAATGATGCGTAAGCCGCCTTGCACCACCAAGCGTAATTCCCAACCTATCCGTCCCGGCAAGCGTTTCGCCAGACCACTGCCGGACAGCATCAGTGCATGAGCGCGGCGCGTTTGAAACAACATCAAGGCTTGCCAGGCCGGGTCTTTGGCGGGGCCGCTGCAGGCGCGCTCGTCCAGCCCGAAGTGCTGCAAGTCTTCGAGGGGAATGTAGATGCGCTGTTTTTTGATATCGATCGCCACGTCTTGCCAAAAATTAATTAATTGCAAGGCGCTGCAGATTGCATCGGAATCGAGCAGATTTTTTGGGTTGGCGGCACCATACAAATGCAGCATCAGGCAACCGACCGGATTGGCCGAGCGGCGGCAATAATCGAGCAAGCTGGCGTAATCGCTATAGCGCGTGGTGGTAACATCTTGCTTGAAGGCATTTAATAAATCGCGCAATGCTGACACTGGCAACTGATATTCAGTCATCACGGCGGCCAGTGCCTGAAATAAGGGCTGGCTTGAAACCTGCCCGGCAGCGATGCCATCGAGTTCTTGTTCGTACTGTTGCAAAGCCTGCAGGCGCTCGGCTGGGCTGGCATCGCCCTCGTCGGCGAAATCATCGGCGCTGCGGGCGAAGGCGTAGATGGTTTGTACGGCCGGCCGTAAATGCGGCGGTAACAGCATCGACGCAACTGGGAAATTTTCGTAGTGTTCTGTCGGCATAAGGGGAAATTATTTAATGACCGAAAAGTCATTGGCAAAAGCAAAGGCCTTAATTATAATAACTAACCGTTGAGTCATTTATATTTAAGATTGCTGCTGCGCCTACTTTTCGGCGTTTCAGTCTGAACCGCCAGATAGTAAAGGAAAACCCCAGTGAGCATTGTTGCATCCACCGCCGCGCCATCCCCGCGCCTACCTCATTTACCGCGTGGTCGCGCCGCTGTGCGAGGGGTCAGTCTGGCGTTTGCCACACTGACCCTCTTGTCGGCCTGTTCCAAGCCAGTCGAAAAAGACGAAGATATTCGTCCGGTCCGTGCCGTGACCGTGCATGCGGCCAGTGCCGTGGCAGCACTGGAGTTGTCCGGTGAAGTGCGCGCGCGCATAGAGTCGCGGCTAGGTTTTCGGGTGGCTGGCAAGATTATCCACCGCCAAGTCGAGTTGGGTAGCTTGGTGCGCCGTGGTCAAGTCTTGATGCAACTCGATCCGCAAGATTTGGCGCTGGCACAGACGCAAGCCAAGGCCGCGCTGGCGGCAGCTGATAGTAATCGTGAACTGGCGCGCGCAGAGTTGCATCGTTACCAAGAATTGCGTAGCAAAAATTTCGTTGCCGCCGCCGTGCTCGATGCCAAGCAAGTTGCTTGGCAATCGGCACAGTCGGCTTATGAGCAGGCGCTGGCTGCCCATTCCAGTCAAAGTAATCAAACCGGCTACGCCAGTCTGGTGGCTGATGCCGATGGTGTGGTGACGAGCATCGATGCCGAAGTCGGTCAAGTGGTGGCGGCTGGCACGCCCGTTATCCGGGTAGCTCAGAAGGGTGAAATGGAAGTGGTGGTTGGTGTGCCGGAAAATAAAATCAATGGCATTGCGAAAATGAATGATATTCGCGTCAGTCTGTGGGCTGAGCCGGGCAAGACGGTGGCGGGGCGCTTGCGCGAACTATCTCCGATTGCCGACCCGGTTACCCGTACTTACAGTGCCAAGGTGGTGCTACCGACCGAAGCGGCCAATGTGCGCCTCGGTATGACGGCGACGGTACGTTTCGCTCTCGTTACGCCTGATCAAGTGATGCATGTGCCGATGACAGCCTTGCTGCAAGAAAAGGGTAGCGACGCGGTGTGGGTGGTGCGCGATGGCATAGTCAAGCTGACGCCAGTGCGCGTGCTCGGTGCGCAAGGTGAGGAGGCCTTGGTCGCTGGTGGGCTTGCTGATGGTCAAACCGTGGTCACGGCTGGTGTGCATTTCTTAAAGCCGGAGCAACGGGTAACGCTGCTTGGTGCGCCGGCTGCGGCAGCACCAGCGGGAGCGGCGCGATGAGTGGCGCTTCCGGAGGCTTTAATCTATCGCGCTGGGCGCTGGAGCATATCGCGCTGACGCGTTATTTGATGGTAGCACTGCTGTTGGGCGGTATTTTCAGTTTCGGCAAACTGGGCCAAGATGAAGATCCGCCGTTCACTTTTCGCGCCATGGTGGTCAAAGCGGTCTGGCCCGGTGCCACGGCTTTGCAGATGGCCGATCAGGTGACGGATAAGTTGGAAAAGAAATTGCAGGAAACCCCGTATATCGACCGTATTCGCAGCTATTCCAAGCCCGGTGAAACCTTGATTACGCTGGAATTGCGTGAATCGACGCCGCCGAAAGAGGTGCAGCAAGCTTGGTACCAAGTGCGTAAAAAGATGAGCGATATCAAGGATACCCTGCCGCCAGGCGTGATCGGACCGATGTTCAATGATGAATTCGGCGATACCTATGGTTCTATTTTTGCCCTGTCCGGCGATGGCTTCAGCTACGAGCAAGTACGTGAGTACGGTGACTTCGTGCGGCAGCAATTTTTACGCATCCCTGGCGTGGCAAAAGTCGAATTATTCGGTGTTCAAGATGAAAAAATTCAAATTGAATTTTCTCAGAAGAAATTTTCTCAACTCGGTATTTCTTTTGATGCAATCGTCACACAAATCAGTGCGCAAAATGGTGTCGAAGGCACAGGTATCTTGACGACGGCGGCCGATGATCTGCAGGTGCGGGTGTCGGGTGCCTTGATGCAGGCCAAAGATTTGGAAAATTTGCAGTTGCGCGCGAATGGCACCACCTTCCGTCTCGGCGATTTTGCCACCGTCAAACGACAATACCAAGATCCGCCGCACGACACCATGCGCTTCAATGGTAAGGACGTGCTGGGCTTAGGTATTTCGATGGAGAAGGGCGGCAATATTGTCGCACTGGGTACGCATTTACAGGCGACGGTCGCGCAGATCAAGGCCAAATTGCCGGTCGGAATACAGCTCGAGCAAGTCAGTAATCAGCCTGATGCGGTGCAGGCCTCGGTGGGGGAATTCGTTCACACCTTGATTGAAGCGGTGATCATCGTGCTGGCAGTCAGCTTTCTCGCACTCGGCTTGCACACCAAGCCATTTCGGCTCGATATCTGGCCTGGTTTGGTGGTCGGCTTGACGATACCGCTGGTGTTGGCGATCACCTTTTTGTTCATGCATGTGCTTGACATCGACTTGCATAAGATTTCGCTCGGTGCCTTGATCATTGCGCTGGGCTTGTTGGTCGATGATGCCATCATCGCCGTGGAAATGATGGTGCGCAAGATGGAAGAGGGCTTTTCGCGTTTCGATGCCGCCACCTTTGCCTATAGCTCTACCGCCATGCCCATGCTGACCGGTACCTTGATTACCGCTGCCGGATTTTTGCCGATCGGTTTAGCCAAGTCGGCGGCCGGCGAATACACGTTTTCCATGTTTTCGGTCAATGCTCTGGCCTTGTTGATTTCTTGGTTTGCGGCGGTTTTATTTACGCCTTATCTCGGCTTTCTGCTGCTGAAGGTGAAGCCGCATGTGGGTGAGCATGGTCAGCAAGAGCTATTCGATACCCCTTTTTACAGTGCTTTCCGGCGCGCCGTCACCTGGTGTGTCACTTGGCGCAAAACGACCATCGTGATCACGTTGGCGATCTTCGGTCTCGGTATTTTTGGCTTCAAATTCATCGAGCAACAATTCTTCCCTGACTCGAGTCGGCCAGAGTTGATGGTTGAAATGTGGTTGCCGGAAGGCTCTTCTTTCCGCGCTACCGAGGCGCAAACCAAGAAATTCGAAGCCTTCATTAAAAACCAAGAGGGCGTGGCCAGCGTCACCAGTTACGTCGGTAATGGCAGTCCGCGCTTTTATTTGCCGCTCGATCAGATTTTGCCGCAAACCAATGTGACGCAAATCGTCGTGCTGGCGAAAAATTTGAAGGCGCGTGAAAGCTTGCGTTTAAAAATTGCCCACATCTTCAAAGTCGATTTTCCGGAAGTGCGTGGGCGCGTCAAATTACTACCGAATGGACCGCCGGTGCCGTATCCGGTGCAATTCCGTGTGACCGGTTTGGAAGTTGAGCAAGTGCGAAAAATTGCCGACCAAGTCAAGCAAGTCATGCGCCAGAACGCCAATACCTTGGGCGTGAATGATAACTGGAACGAAGCCATTAAAGTGGTACGTATCGATCTCGATCAGGATAAATTACGTGCTGTCGGTGTTACCTCGCAAATGGTCATGCGCGCGGCAAACACGATACTGAGCGGTAGCTCGGTAGGGAAATTCCGTGATGGCAACAAGCTGATCGATATGGTCGTGCGGCAGCCACTTGACGAACGCTCAACCATAGAAGCGCTTGGTAATGCCAATATGCCTACCAGCAGCGGCAAGTCGCTACCTCTGTCGCAATTGGCCACGATTGCACTGGTTTGGGAACCCGGTGTAGTCTGGCGTGAAGGGCGCGAATGGGCGGTGACGGTGCAATCAGATGTGGTGGATGGCATTCAAGGGCCGACCGTGTCGGCGCAGATTTTACCGGCCTTGCAAAGCATCATCGCAAGCTTGCCGCCTGGTTATAAAGTCGCGCTGGCCGGTGCGGCTGCCGACAGTGGTAAGGCACAAGATTCCATCGCTGCCAATGTGCCGCTGGTGGTGTTCATTATCTTTACCCTCTTGATGCTGCAACTGCATAGTTTCTCGCGTGCGCTGTTGGTGTTTTTAACTGGCCCGCTGGGCGTGGCCGGTGCCGCCATGGCGCTGTTGCTGCTCGGTCGACCATTCGGCTTTGTTGCTCAGCTAGGGGTAATTGCGCTGTTCGGTATGATCATACGTAACTCGGTGATATTGATCGATCAGATCGAGCATGATATTGCCGAGGGGACGGCAGCGTGGACGGCGGTGATCGAAGCGGCAGTACGACGCTTCCGGCCGATTATCCTGACCGCTGCCGCTGCGGTGTTGGCCATGATTCCCTTATCGCGTTCGGTATTTTGGGGGCCGATGGCGGTGGCCATCATGGGTGGCTTGATCATTGCGACCGGCTTGACTTTGCTGTTTCTGCCGGCCTTGTATGCGACCTGGTTTCGGGTTCGTCAGCCAGTCTGAAAGGCGCGGCGCCGCCTTGTGCGGCGCAGCGTAGAGTTGACGCCAGGCTTTTTTTTAAGGCAATAAAAAAATAAGACACGCCGCTACAAAATCCAGTAGAATATCGGGCTAGAGTTGTAATGCTACTTGCATGAGATTGGGCGACGATTGCTGTTCGGGTCGCCCTTTGTTTTTGTGTAAGTGCTGCCGGTGTTGCCGGCACGCAGCTGTGCACTCATCCCGCGAGGATGGCGAAATTGGTAGACGCACCAGGTTTAGGTCCTGACGCCAGTAATGGTGTGGGGGTTCGAGTCCCCCTCCTCGCACCACAGAATTTTTACTATTTGGACGATTTTCATGGCAACTGCAGTCGAAACTTTAGATAATTTGGAACGCCGCCTGACGATTTCTTTTCCGGTCGCTGATGTGCAATCGGAAGTTGAAAAACGTTTAAAAGTGCGTGCACGTTCCGCCAAAGCACCTGGTTTCCGTCCAGGTAAAGTACCGATGAAGATGGTTGCTGCTCAGCATGGCTATCAAGTCGAGAGCGAAGTCTTGAACGATAAAGTCGGTCAAGCATTCGCCGCAGCCATAGGCGACAGCGGTTTGCGCGTAGCCGGCTATCCTAACATCGAGCCGGTCGCTGCCGAAGCTGCGGTCGAAGGCGTACTGGGTTTCACTGCAACATTTGAAGTGTATCCGGAAGTGATCGTCGGTGATTTGTCGACTGCTGAAGTTGAGCAAGTTAAGTCCGATGTTACCGATGTTGAAATTGATAAAACCATCGACATCCTGCGCAAGCAGCGCGTGCATTTCCACGTCAAAGGCGAAGCCGGTGAACATGGTGATGGCGGCGAGCCGACGGCACAAAACGGCGATCGCACTACGGTTGACTTCGTCGGTAAAATCGACGGCGTCGAATTTGCCGGCGGTAAAGCTGAAGGCTACGCCTTTGTTTTGGGTGAAGGCCGCATGTTGCCTGAGTTCGAAGCTGCCGCCTTGGGCTTGAAAGCGGGCGAATCGAAAGTATTCGAACTGGCTTTCCCAGCCGACTACCACGGTAAAGATGTGGCCGGCAAAACTGCCGAGTTCACTATTACCCTGACGAAACTGGAATGGGCGCACTTGCCAGCCGTTGATGCAGAATTTGCGAAGACGCTTGGTGTGGAAGATGGCGATTTGGTGAAGATGCGTACTGACATCAAAGAAAACCTCGAGCGCGAAGTCAAAGGCCGTGTCAAAGCCAAGACTAAAGAAAGCGTCATGGATGCCTTGGTGAAAGCTGTTGCATTCGACGTGCCGAAAGCCTTGGTTGCACAAGATGGCGAACGTTTGGCTGAAATGACCCGTCAAGACATGGCCCAGCGCGGCATGAATGTCACGGACGTGCCATTCCCGCTGGAAATGTTTGCAGCGCAAGCAGAGCGTCGTGTTCGCCTCGGTTTGATCTTGGCTGAATTAGTGAAAGCCAATGGCTTGCAAGCAACTTCGGAGCAAATCAAAGCCCAGGTAGAAGATTTCGCGCAAAGTTATGAAGACCCACAACAGGTCGTCAAATATTATTTCAGCGATCGTAACCGCTTGGCTGAAGTCGAAGCCCTTGTATTAGAAGAAAACGTCGTCAACTATGTGCTTGGCAAAGCGAAGGTAGCAGATAAAGCTGTACCGTTCGACGAGCTCATGGGTAACAACGCTCAAGCTTAAGTTTAAAAAAAGGAAATCACATGACAGGCATCATCCGCAATTCGGCGTTGGATACAAATATGCTGGGCATGGTGCCTATGGTGGTCGAACAGAGCGGGCGTGGCGAGCGTTCTTACGACATCTATTCGCGTCTGCTCAAAGAACGTGTGATTTTTTTGGTCGGTCCGGTCAACGACCAGACCGCCAACCTGGTCGTGGCGCAGTTGCTGTTCCTCGAGAGTGAAAATCCGGAAAAAGATATATCTTTATATATCAATTCCCCCGGCGGTTCGGTTTCGGCAGGGATGGCGATTTACGATACCATGCAATTCATTAAGCCTGATGTATCCACGCTGTGTACTGGCTTGGCTGCCTCGATGGGTGCGTTTTTGCTCGCCGCTGGTGCTAAGGGTAAGCGTTTTTCTTTGCCGAACTCGCGCATCATGATTCATCAGCCTTTGGGTGGTGCCCAAGGGCAGGCGTCGGACATTGAAATTCAAGCGCGTGAAATTTTGTATCTGCGCGAGCGCCTCAACGGTATACTTGCTGAAAAAACCGGTCGTAGCCTCGATCAGATTGCCAAAGACACCGATCGTGATAATTTCATGTCGGCCGATACGGCAGCTGAGTATGGTTTGATCGATAAAGTTCTCACGCACCGCGTGTGATTGCTTGAGTTCAAATGAACGCCCGTTACCCAAAAGGTCGGGCGTTTTTTCATTGAATCGGTTTGCCAATTCACCTGCATCAATACCGGTAGCAATGACGTAAACGGTTTTTGCGGGTAAGATGCATCTTATTGCTATGCAAGCAAGCACCGCAAATGTTGAAAATGACAGATCAGCGTTCCCCCTCATTAACTTTGTTTCTATACTCGTATCATGCCCGATAAAAAATCCTCCAGTGGTGAAAAGCTGCTCTATTGCTCGTTTTGCGGTAAGAGTCAACATGAGGTTAAAAAACTCATTGCAGGGCCGTCAGTCTTCATTTGTGATGAATGCATAGATTTATGCAATGACATCATTCGTGATGAAGTCGCCGATATCGATAATATCGCCAGCGCCAGAACCGAATTGCCAACGCCGCAGGAAATCACCGAGTTGCTTGATCAATATGTGATCGGGCAAGTTAATGCCAAGCGTATCTTGGCTGTGGCAGTCTACAACCACTACAAACGCCTCAAGCATTTGGGTAAAAAAGACGATGTTGAATTGGCCAAGAGTAATATCTTGTTGGTCGGCCCTACCGGTTCCGGGAAAACATTGTTGGCGCAAACCTTGGCCCGTATGCTCAATGTCCCGTTCGTGATCGCCGATGCGACCACCTTGACCGAAGCCGGCTATGTTGGCGAAGACGTAGAAAACATTATCCAAAAATTGCTGCAAAATTGTAATTACGAAGTAGAGCGCGCCCAAAAAGGTATTGTCTACATCGATGAAATCGACAAAATCTCACGCAAATCGGATAATCCTTCGATTACCCGCGATGTTTCCGGTGAGGGTGTGCAGCAAGCCTTGCTGAAACTGGTAGAGGGCACCATGGCATCGGTGCCACCACAGGGTGGCCGCAAGCATCCTAATCAGGATTTCATTCAGATCGACACCACCAACATCATGTTCATCTGTGGCGGTGCCTTCGATGGTTTGGCTAAAATCATTTCCGATCGTTCTGAGCGCAGCGGCATCGGTTTCTCGGCCAGTGTCAAGAGTCAGACTGAAAGAAGTGCCAGCCAAGTCATGCTTGATGCTGAGCCGCAAGATTTGATTAAATTCGGTCTGATTCCGGAATTGGTCGGCCGTTTGCCGGTGATTGCTACTTTGAGTGAACTCGATGAAGCGGCTTTGATTCAAATTTTGGTTGAGCCAAAAAATGCCTTGATCAAGCAATACGGTAAATTGCTGGAAATGGAGGGCACGGAACTCGAGATACGTCCGGCGGCACTGCAAGCGATTGCCAAAAAAGCCATTGCCCGCAAAACCGGCGCACGCGGTTTGCGTTCTATCCTTGAGCACGCTTTGCTCGACGTCATGTATGACTTGCCGAGTCATCAAAACGTTGAG
The DNA here is from genome assembly GCF_035019605.1 of Undibacterium sp. 5I2. Taxonomy (NCBI): domain Bacteria; kingdom Pseudomonadati; phylum Pseudomonadota; class Betaproteobacteria; order Burkholderiales; family Oxalobacteraceae; genus Undibacterium; species Undibacterium sp. 5I2. Next base: position 73,521 of record NZ_JASJVS010000009.1, read on the forward strand.
AAGGTCGTGATCGACGAGGGAACCATTACCAATGGTGCCAAGCCTTTGTTGATTTACCACGAAAAAGCGAAAGTTGCTGGTGCCTGAACAGCATTTGCTGTGATTGATAGAAAAAAGGGAAGAAATTCCCTTTTTTTACGTGCCGAGCCAACGCGTTTTTTTGAATCGCAGTAGAATGAACTCAGACCATGCGTCTGGCTTCCAGTAAAGCTGCGTAGCCCGAGCTGCGCTCTGCGCAGCTTTTTTTATGGTTTTTTTTTAACTCTGGGCTTGTGTTTTGGCCTTGTGCGCCAACATTAACAACTAGTATTTTTGAAAGGTGCGCCATGACAACTACTCTGATTACCGAGCAAATCCAACTGCCCTTGCTGCCATTGCGGGATGTGGTTGTATTTCCGCATATGGTCATCCCCCTGTTTGTGGGGCGACCGAAGTCAATCAAGGCGCTTGAAGCCGCGATGGAACAAGGAAAGAGCATCATGCTCGCGGCCCAGAAAGCGGCTGCAAAAGATGAGCCTTCTGCCGATGATATCTACGAAATTGGCTGCGTAGCCAATATTTTGCAGATGCTTAAATTACCCGACGGCACCGTTAAAGTGTTGGTCGAAGGTGCGCAACGCGCACGTATTCACAAGATTCACGACACAGAATCGCATTTTTGGGCCGAACTGAGCCCTGTGGCTGCCGAAGAAGAAGATGATTCGGAAGTCGAGGCGATGCGTCGCGCCATCGTTCAGCAATTTGATCAGTACGTCAAACTGAATAAAAAAATTCCACCGGAAATTCTCGCTTCCTTGTCCGGTATCGATGATGCCGGCCGCTTGGCCGATACCATTGCTGCACATTTACCGCTGAAGTTAGAACAAAAGCAAGTGATCCTCGAGATTTTCAGCGTCGCCAAGCGACTCGAGCATTTGCTCGGTCAATTGGAAGGTGAACTCGATATTCTGCAGGTAGAAAAACGCATCCGTGGTCGCGTCAAGCGCCAGATGGAAAAATCGCAGCGCGAGTATTACCTCAACGAGCAAGTCAAAGCGATACAGAAAGAGTTGGGCGAAGGCGAAGACGGTGCCGATATCGATGAACTCGAAAAGAAAATCGTTGCCGCCAAAATGCCGAAAGAAGCGCGCGACAAAGCCATGAACGAGTTGAAGAAACTCAAGATGATGTCGCCGATGTCGGCCGAAGCCACGGTGGTGCGCAATTACATCGATACCATCGTCGCCTTGCCATGGAAAAAGAAATCCAAGGTTAATAATGATCTGACCAATGCCGAGAAAGTGCTCGAGGATGAGCATTACGGCCTCGATAAGGTCAAAGAGCGCATTCTTGAGTATCTCGCAGTCCAACAACGCGTAGACAAACTCAAAGCACCGATATTGTGCTTGGTGGGGCCTCCTGGCGTCGGTAAGACTTCGCTGGGGCAATCGATCGCCCGCGCGACCAATCGTAAGTTCGTGCGCATGGCCTTGGGTGGGGTGCGTGATGAAGCGGAAATTCGCGGTCATCGGCGCACTTACATCGGCTCCATGCCAGGCAAGATTTTGCAAAGCCTGGCGAAGGTCGGTGTGCGTAATCCATTGTTCTTGCTCGATGAAGTCGATAAGATGGGCGCCGATTTCCGTGGTGATCCTTCATCGGCGCTGTTGGAAGTGCTCGATCCTGAACAGAATCATACATTTTCCGATCATTACATCGAAGTCGATTTCGATCTCTCTGATGTCATGTTTGTGGCAACCTCGAATTCTTACAATATCCCGCCGGCGCTGCTCGATCGGATGGAAGTGATTCGTTTGTCCGGCTACACGGAAGATGAAAAGACCAGCATTGCACAACGTTATTTACTGCAAAAACAAATCAAAAACAATGGTTTGAAAGAAGCGGAGATCAGCATTGCGGAAAGCGCGATTCGCGACATCATTCGGTATTACACGCGTGAAGCCGGTGTGCGCGCCTTGGAACGAGAAATTTCCAAGATTTGCCGTAAGGTCGTCAAGATGTTGCTGCTCAAGAAGACCGAAAAGAAAGCCACGATCAATTCTAAGAATCTCGACAAGTACTTGGGCGTGCGTCGCTATGACTTCGGCGTAGCGGTCAAGGACAATCAAGTTGGTCAAGTGGTTGGTTTGGCTTGGACTGAAGTCGGCGGCGATTTGCTGACGATAGAAGCCGTGGCCATGCCGGGTAAGGGTGGCGTGATACGCACCGGCACCCTCGGGGATGTTATGAAAGAGTCGATTGAAGCTGCGCGCACGGTCGTGCGTAGCCGCGCCAAGCGCCTCGGCATCAAGGCGGATGTGTTTGAGAAAAGCGATATTCACATTCACGTTCCTGAAGGCGCGACGCCGAAAGATGGTCCCTCGGCCGGTATTGCGATGACCACTGCCTTGGTCTCGGTGTTTACCGGTATTCCGGTACGGGCCGATGTCGCCATGACGGGTGAAATCACTTTGCGTGGTGAGGTTTTACCGATTGGTGGCTTGAAAGAGAAGTTACTGGCGGCACATCGCGGCGGCATCAAAACCGTCTTGATACCAGAAGAAAATGCCAAGGACTTGACCGAGATTCCCGATAATGTGAAAAACAAACTCGAAATCATTCCGGTGCGCTGGATTGATAAGGTGTTGGAAATCGCACTCGAGCGTATGCCGCAGGAATTGCCCGAGCCTGAACTGGTGGCGGCGGTGGCTGTTGCCGCTGCAGCTGCAGTGGTTGAGCCGGTGGTTGATCTCACCGTGGTCAAGCACTGAGCCTTACTTGAATAAAAAATGCCCGCGCAGTGTACTGCGCGGGCATTTTTTTTGGCACCAAACGGCGTACCGATCAGCTGCAGATCACACCCAATTGCGCATCAGGCCGACGGCCAAGCCTTCGAGCGAAAAATCCTGTTCCTGGTCATCGATGCGGATGGTCGAATAATCGGGGTTTTCCGGGATCAATTCTATGCAATTACCGGTCTTTTTGTAACGTTTGACGGTAACATCATCACCGAGGCGGGCGACGATGATCTGGCCATTGCGCGCTTGATCTGATTTTTTAACTGCCAGCAGATCGCCGTCGAGGATGCCGGCGTCGCGCATCGACATGCCGCGTACCTTGAGTAAAAAATCGGGCTTGGCAGAGAATAAGGCCGGATCGAGTTGATAGCTGGCTTCGATGTGCTCGCTGGCGAGTATCGGTGAGCCGGCGGCGACGCGCCCGACCAGGGGTACGCTGAGCTGCAGCAGCGCCGCCGGCACGGCGAAGTGTGCGCCGGTAATGTGGCTGGACAAGGCTGATTCAAGCAGGCGAATGCCGCGCGAGGTGCCGGCGGCGATTTCGATCACACCTTTGCGTGCCAGTGCTTGCAAATGCTCTTCGGCGGCATTGGTCGAGCGAAACCCGAGCTCATTGGCGATTTCGGCGCGGGTCGGGGGGAATCCGGTATTGTGGATCGCGTCTTTGATCAGATTTAGGATTTGTTCCTGGCGGGCGGTCAGCTTAAGCATGAGGTGGCGGCGCACGTAATTGCGCTGTATATATGAACAGTCTGTATTTTTATACAGTGTCGCATTATGTGCAAGGAAATTCTGCTTTGTTTGCCTTAGCGGCCGTCAATCTCTGTTCCGTAGTCGACAAGTGAGGGAAGTGATTGAATGAAATGAAAAACTGGGTTACACTTGTTGGCTTTCCTCTTCCTGCACTCGTCTTGACGCCGAGGCAGGCTATTTTATTGTCCACAAGGAGAATATATGCGTCATTATGAAATCGTATTTATCGTACATCCCGATCAGAGCGAGCAAGTGCCTGCAATGATCGAACGTTACAAAGCCAGCGTTGTTGCACGTGGTGGTCAGGTTCACCGCGTTGAAGATTGGGGCCGTCGTCAATTGGCTTACATGATACAAAAATTGGCTAAAGCACACTATGTTTGCATGAACATTGAGTGCGATGCAGAAACATTGCTTGAGCTGGAAACAGCATTCAAATTCAATGATGCGGTTCTGCGTCACCTGACAGTCAAACTGAAAAAAGCTGAAATCACTCCATCGCCAATGATGAAAGCGGTTCAGAAAGAAGACGCAGCAAAAGCTTCGCGCGTCGAAGCCCCGGCTGCTTAATTCGTTTGATTTGAAGAAGGTCGTCTGAAAAAAGAGTGAATCACCTCCAAGTTGTTGCGCGCATCATAGAGAAATCGCCGTTGCGCTACACCCCAGCCGGTATACCGATCGCATCTGCTACTTTGATGCACAGTTCCCGGCAGGTCGAAGCCAACATCGAGAGATTGGTCGAATTTGAAATGACTGCGCAAGCCGCAGGGCAAATTTCAGCACAGTTCGCCAGCTTGCCGATGGAAGTAGAGATGGTTTTCACTGGTTTTTTAGCACGCAAAAATCGCAACAGCAAAAGTCTCGTGTTTCACATCAATGAAATCGGGACCAATTTACTAGATTAGGAGCCAAAAATGGCATTCGGTAAAAAATTTGATAAAAGCAAACTGAAGCAAAAGCGTCAGCAACAAAACCCTTTGTTCAAGCGCAAAAAATTCTGCCGCTTCACAGCAGCACATGTAGAAAAAGTTGATTACAAAGATATCGACACCTTGAAAGATTTCGTGCAAGAAAACGGCAAAATCATGCCAGCACGTTTGACTGGTACGAAAGCTTTGTACCAACGTCAAGTTGACACGGCGATCAAGCGCGCACGCTACTTAGCGTTGTTGCCATACACTGATCTGCACACAGCGTAATTGACGGCAAGGTATAGGAGAAAAATATGCAAGTTATTCTGATGGATAAAGTCGTTAATCTCGGCAACCTCGGTGATGTAGTTCGTGTTAAAGATGGTTATGCACGTAACTTCCTGATCCCACAACGCATGGCTCGCCGTGCGACAACAGCAGCGATCGCCGAATTCGAAGCGAAGCGCGCTGAACTCGAAAAAGCTGCAGCAATCAAATTGGCAGCAGCTCAAGCTCAAGGCGAAAAACTGGAAGGTTCTACCGTTCAGATTTCCCAAAAAGCTGGCGTGGATGGCCGTTTGTTCGGTTCTGTCACGAACTCTGATATCGCTGAAGCCTTGGCTAAGCAAGCTTGCGTAGTTGAAAAATCGCAAGTGCGTTTGCCACAAGGTCCGTTGAAAACAACGGGCGATCACGCGGTAGCTGTTGCATTGCACACAGACGTCGTTGTGAACATCACCGTAACAGTAGTTGGCGAGCACGCATAATTGCTGTAAAGTGAAGTAACAAAAAAAGCCGGGGATGACCCGGCTTTTTTCATGTGCGCTAGAAATTATTTATACCATTTCGATGCCTGTTTGCATTGTTGTTTAAAATAAACTCTCAGCGTTCTCCTCGTATGTAATCGTTTTGTAACATGATTTAGCAGGTATAATGCGCGCCATGAAAGCCGCTTCTGATCCGCAACTTGACGCTATTCGCGTCCCTCCTCACTCCATAGAAGCAGAGCAATCTGTTCTTGGCGGCCTGTTACTTGATAATGCTGCTTGGGATCGTATTGCTGACTTCATCAGAGAGGAAGATTTCTATCGCTATGATCACCGCATTATTTTTCAATGCATGATCAAGCTCATCAATTCTTCTCGTCCAGCTGACGTGATCACAGTCTTTGAGGCGCTCAGCAGCGTGGGCAAAGCCGATGATGTTGGCGGGCTCAGTTACCTTAATGCATTGGCGCAAAATACGCCCTCAGCCGCAAATATCCGCCGTTACGCTGAAATCGTGCGTGATCGCGGAATTTTACGTAAGCTCATCACGGTTTCCGATGAAATCGCCGGCAATGCATTCAATCCGCAAGGCAAAGAAGTCAAGCAAATGCTCGATGAAGCCGAATCAAAAATTTTTGCGATTGCCGAAGAAGGTTCGCGTGGTGCCCAAGGCTTTCAAGCGATTCAACCGCTGCTCACGCAGGTGGTCGAACGGATTGATGAATTGTATAACCGCGATAATCAAAACGATATCACTGGGGTGCCAACCGGCTTTGCCGATTTGGATAAAATGACCTCAGGCTTGCAGCCAGGCGATCTCGTTATTGTTGCCGGTCGACCATCTATGGGTAAGACCGCGTTTTCGCTCAATATCGGTGAACATGTCGCGATCGAGAGCGGCTTGCCGGTTGCCGTGTTTTCGATGGAAATGGGCGGGGCGCAGTTGGCCATGCGTATGCTCGGTTCGGTTGGTCGGCTCGATCAGAGTCGTTTGCGGGTAGGCAAGCTCAGCGATGAAGATTGGCCGCGTCTGACCCATGCGATACAAAAAATGAACGATGCCCAGTTGTATATCGATGAAACACCGGCCTTGAGCTCGATCGAGTTGCGCGCCCGTTCACGCCGCTTGGCGCGTCAGTGCGGCAAGCTTGGTTTGATCATTGTCGATTACTTGCAATTGATGTCGGCCAATTCTGCCGGTGAAAACCGTGCCACCGAAATTTCAGAAATTTCCCGTAACTTGAAGGGCTTGGCGAAAGAATTGAATTGCCCGGTGATTGCCTTGTCGCAGCTTAACCGTTCGCTCGAGCAGCGTCCGAATAAGCGTCCGGTGATGTCGGATTTGCGTGAATCGGGCGCGATTGAGCAAGATGCCGACGTGATCATGTTTATTTACCGTGATCAGGTGTACAACCCTGATTCGCCCGACAAAGGCACGGCCGAAATTATCATCGGTAAGCAGCGTAACGGACCGATCGGCAGTGTGCGTTTGACCTTCCTCGGTGAATACACGAAATTTGATAATTACGTCGGTTCGCTGTCGGTGTATGGTGATAACGAATAAATAGTAGAAATAGGCCGTACAAATAAGCAGCAGTTCTGGGTGGCCACGGCCACCTACTCATACTCAGTACGACGGGGATGGGTCAATTAGATTTTTATTTTCAGTGAGAAAAAAATGTTTGGACGCTTCATGCCTACCGAAGGCAAATTCTTTGAACTCTTTAACCAACATGCAGAGCTCTGCGTCAAAGGTTCGAAAGAAATGCTGGCCTTGATGACGAATTTTGATGATCTCGAAATTCGGGTTCACGCGATTGAAAGTCTGGAAAAGCAGGCCGATACCGTAACCTATCAAACGATTGAATTGTTGCATAAAACATTCATCACGCCGCTTGATCGCGATGACATTCATCAACTCATCACGCGCATGGATGACATTCTCGATTTGCTCGAAGATGCGGCGCAAACTATCTCGCTCTACGATATCCGTGAGATCACCCCGGAAGCCAAGCGTTTGGCCGAGTTGTGCCTGGCGTGTGCGGAGAAGGTGAAGTCTGCAGTCGGCTTGCTGCATAATATGGATAATTCGCGCGAAATTCTGACGATCTGCGAAGAAATCGACCGTCTTGAATCGGATGCCGATCATGTCATGCGTGCGGCGATGTCGAAATTATTCCGTGATGAACCGGACGTGCGCAATCTGATCAAGTTAAAAGCGATTTATGAAATTCTCGAAACTGTGACCGATCGTTGTGAAGATGTCGCCAACATTATCGAAGGCATCATCGTCGAAAACGCCTGATTAGGCCGTGCCTCGCAGGCGAGCGGTGCTCCACCTAGCCAGCGAATGATCAATGTGTTTGCCGCTACGCCGTTTATCGGGTCGGCGGTAACAGTATAAATAGTAGAGAGCATTTCATGCATACCATACAAATCAGCATTTACGTCGTCGCCGCGCTGGTGGTGCTGGCCTTGCTGTTTGATTTTATGAACGGCTTTCATGATGCCGCCAATGCCATCGCCACCGTCGTCTCGACCGGCGTTCTCAAACCGCAGACGGCAGTAGCCATGGCGGCTGTGTTTAATATCATCGCCATTTTCTTTTTTCAGCTTAAAGTCGCCTCCACCATCGGCAAAGGTACCATTGATCCGGCTATCATCGATCACTATGTGATTTTCGGCGCGCTCGTCGGTGCTGTATTCTGGAATTTAGTGACCTGGTACTTCGGTATTCCTTCTTCCTCTTCGCATGCTTTGATCGGTGGTTTGGTCGGTGCCGCGGTTGCCAAAGCTGGTACCGGTGCCTTGATTTCTTCCGGCTTGATGTGGACTATCAGTTTCATCGTGCTCTCGCCCTTGCTTGGGTATCTGTTGGGTTCGCTGATGATGCTGATTGTGTCTTGGCTGTTCGTGCGCTCGACGCCGGCCAAGGTGGATAAGTGGTTCCGGCGCTTGCAACTGGTATCGGCTTCGATGTACAGCCTCGGGCATGGTGGTAATGATGCACAGAAAACCATGGGGATAATCTGGATGCTGCTGATCGCCGGAGGCTATTCGAGTGCGCAGGATAGCATGCCGCCTTGGTGGGTGATTTTGTCATGCTATTCGGCGATCGGCTTCGGAACCTTGTTCGGTGGTTGGCGCATCGTCAAAACCATGGGGCAAAAGATCACTAAGCTCAAACCGGTAGGCGGCTTCTGTGCCGAAACCGGTGGTGCCATCACACTGTTTTTGGCGACGGCGCTCGGTGTACCGGTGTCGACCACGCATACCATTACCGGTGCCATCGTCGGCGTCGGTTCGGCGCAAAAAATGTCAGCCGTGCGCTGGGGGGTGGCTGGTAATATTGTTTGGGCTTGGATTTTGACGATACCGGCAGCGGCATTTGTTGCCGCCATCGCTTGGTGGATCGGTAAGCAGATTTTGTAAGTCAGTCGAACAACTAAATGGATCGTCGCAAGCGACGATGGAAAAGACTCTGGAAGGGGTTGGCATCCCTCCCATCGGGTCGCTCCTTCGTCGCTCACCGGCCAAAAGAGGCTGTCGCAAAAGCCTGATCATTACCCACAAGTCAGGTCGATTGCGCGCCCACCCATTCGCCCAATTCCTCATTGTCGCGCAGGCGGCAACCCAGTGGCGCGTACGCGCCCTTTATATCTGTGATATCTGTGCTGCTCAGGCGCAGCATGACGTGTTGATTGAACAGAAAAAAAAGTGCCCTTGATCGACCCTCCCACCCTGAAGGCACTAAGGTGCCACTCGATTCCTGCCTACGCAGGAATGACGAGGCGAGAGCACGGGGAGTGACATGTCTGCCGTTAGAGTAATGATACCGACTGAAAACCCTTTTGCGACAGCCTCTGAAGGCCGGGGTTTCAAACCCTAGTCAGATTTTTTTGCCTACTCATGGCTTACATCTGCTTGAACAGATGAACGTAGCTGCGTGATACTTCGAGTTTTTCAGTGGAACCCTTGATTTGCACCAGGTGCCGACCGCGCAGATCGCGCACCACACCGGCAATCGCTTTGGCATTCACCAAGGTCGAGCGGTGAATTTGCCAGAACAGCGCCGGATCGAGTTCTTCGCTCAGTTCGCGCACCGGTTTGCGGATCAGCGCTTCGTAGTTGGCCGTCTGCACCCGTGTATACTTTTCATCCGATTGAAAGAACAGGATTTCTTCCACCGCAATGAGGCGCAGTTCTTGGCCGATTGAGGCTTGTATCCATTGCAGGTGCTGCAGCGGTGCTGCCAAGCCGATTTGTTGCGCCAAGCGGCTCAGTAATTGACTCATGTCGGCCGGTTGCGCGCGTTCTTGCAGACGCATTTTGAGACGTTCGACGGTTTTTCCCAAGCGTTCGAGGTCGGCCGGTTTCAGTACGTAATCGACCGCGCCGTGGTCGAAGGCTTCAATCGCATACTGGTCGTAGGCGGTGATGAAGACGATGTGGGCGCGGTTGCCGATGGCTTGTGCCGCTTCGAGGCCGGTTTTCACCGGCATGCGGATGTCGAGGAAGATCAGGTCGGGCTGCCATTGTTCGACTTGGGTAATCGCTTCCTCGCCGTTTTTGGATTCGGCGACGATCTGAAGTTCCGGCCACACTTGTGCTAAGCGCGTCCGTAATTGCTCGCGCATCAGTCTTTCATCGTCGGCAATAATGGCAGTCGGCATGGTCTGGCTCACTTGGCTGGTTCGTAAGGAATTTCTATGGTCACGCACACACCGCTCGGTTGATTCGGCGTGATGATCATTTGCGCGCGGTCTTGGTATAACAGTTTCAAGCGTTCGCGAATATTTTGCAAGCCCAGGCCGGTACCGGTGCTCGGGACTGCGCCGAAACCGAGGCCGTTATCGCTGACGCTGACGCGTAATTTATGATCGGCCACTTCGGCGCGAAACACGATGGTGCCGCCGTCGGCCTTGCTTTCCAGTCCGTGCTTGATGGCGTTTTCCACCAGCGATTGCAGCATCATCGGCGGGAAGGCGGCGCTGCGCAAGCCGGTCGGCATGATCAAATCGACCGTCAGCCTTTCCTCCATCCGCATTTTCAGCAAATCGAGGTAAGAGCCTACCATGTCGGCTTCGCGGCCGAGGTTGGTAGTCGGGGCATTTTCGCGGATTTGGGGCAGCACTGCTCGCAGATAGCTGATCAAGCTGCGCTGCATCGCTGCCGCGCGCGGCGGGTCGGTGATGATCAAATGTTCGACCGAGGCCAGGGTGTTGAAGAGGAAATGCGGCTCGACTTGCGCTTGCATGGTTTGCATCTGTGCCTGACTGACTTGGCGCAGCAAGGCTTCACGTTCGGCGGCTTGGCCGGCGCTGCGCGCTTTCTCTTCGGCGCGCACTTTTCCACCCATCAGTATTTTCATGCCGAACAAGCAGAATACCAACAGCAAGACAAAGTTGGCAAACCACTTGGAGGAGGTTTTTTTGTAGCTGCGAACTTCTTCGTCGGCGGCATCGGCCACGGCACTTTTGAGGTCTTCGCCTAGCGCTTGCGCGACCTCGGGCGGCAGTTTGATATGGATGTCCGCATTGCTGGCGGCGGCAGGCAGGCTTGCGCTCGCCGTCGCTGGCGGCATTGGTGGTAGCGGTGTTGCGGGAGTATCGCTGCTGCTGGTACGGATACCATGCTCATCGATAGTAATCTGTTCGCCAGTCACGATGCCGCTGTGGTTTTTATGGATGCGTATGCCGGTGCTGTCGATCTCTACGCTGGTGTCGCTGTCACTGTTGTTCTTGATCGTGCTGTTCTTTTTGCTCGGGCGTGTGACGACGACGCTTTCTTCGGAAGTAAATAACAAATCCTGCAGGATCGCGCCGGCCAGCAGGGTGATCATGGCGAAAATAAAAAATTTCCACCATGATAATTTGGTGACCCAAGCAGCCGTTTTGTCGAAACTCAGGCTCAAGAATTGTTTAGTTTGTACAAAAAGGTCCTTGATCGTGTCAGTGGTGTGCGGATTCATGTGGTAACTCGTCTAATAAGTGAAGGAGGGCGCAGACGGAACTGTAAGTGAAATGCACGCAAGATCTGGTCGCAATGCGACAGTCGGTAGAAATCGACGGGCAGAATGGGTTGCCGTGGGTTTGGCTGGCGCGCCTGGTTACGGTCGCTGCGCTAACCAGGCATACAATTCTTGGCGCGGCAGCGGACGAGCGTAGAAATATCCTTGCGCCAAATGGCAGCCGAACGACAGCAGGGCTTCCGCTTGCATTTGATTTTCCACCCCTTCGGCGATGATCGCCAAGCCCAGGCTCTGACCCAATTGCACGATCATTTTAGCGATACTGCCTTGGTTGGCGTCTTTTTGGATTTCATTGACGAAGGCGCGGTCGATCTTGAGTTTGTCAACATGAAGTTTTTGCAAATGGCTGAGCGAAGAAAAACCGGTGCCGAAATCGTCGATCGAGACACTCACGCCGAGTTGCTTGATCTGGTGCAGAGTCTTGACCAGCAAATCGGGGTCGTTCATAGCCATTGATTCGGTGATTTCGAGTTCGATGAATTGCGGCGGTACTTGTGTGTCATGCAGGGCTTTTTGCAAGGTCTCCATGAACAAGGGGTGCGAAAACTGTGCCTGTGACACATTGATCGCCATTTGAAAGTCGGTATGACCAAGGCTGCGCAAGTGAACCAGTTCGGTGCAGGCGCTGCGTAATACCCATTCGCCGATATCGATGATGAGGCCGGAGTACTCGGCAATCGGAATGAACTGGTCGGGCGGGATAAACTTGCCATCATCGGTCTGCCAGCGCAGCAGTGCTTCTGCACCGAGGATTTTTCCAGTACTCATGTCAACCTGTGGTTGATACACGAGAAACAGTTTTTCATGTTCGAAGGCGGCCCGCAGCGCATGCATCAGCAATACCCGCTCACGAATGTCTACCCCCATATTGCGGGTAAAGTATTCGAAGCCACCGCGTTGGTGAGTTTTGGCGCGTTTGAGCGCGATATTGGTGTCTTTCAGTGCTTCTGAACCATCGCCATCATAATCGTCGAACTTGATCAGGCCGATGGTGGCGCTGAGTTGGACTTCTTGGTGGTCGACATCAAAGGGGGCGGTGAATAAGGCCAGAATTTTTTTCGGTGAGACCAGCTCAACATCGCCAAGCAGGGCGAAGGTATCGCTGCCAACCCGGGCAATTTGGCACAGACTGCCGAAATACTGTGACAGCCGCTGTGCCACCGCGACTAATAATAAGTCGCCGAACTGATGGCCGAGCGCATCGTTGGTTTCAGCGAAGTGATCGATATCGATCAGCGCTAAGGCGCTGCGGTTCTTTCTTGCTGAGGCCAGTGTCTCGTTGATGGTTTGCAGTAACTTCAGGCGATTGCACAGGCCGGTCAGTAAATCGTAGAAAGCATAATTGTGCAGGCGCGTGTTGAGAATGACATTATCGAGACCAATCGATACATTGCCGCAGAAAACCTCGAGCAAGCGCTGCTCCATATCATTGAGCGAGAGACCGGTTTCGAGATATAAACTGAAGTCTTCTTGCGCTACATTGTTGAAGTACAGTGCCGTGATGGTCGGCTGATAAATACTTTGGCGCGTGCTCAGCGACCGTGTGACGATATCGTGCGCTTGCTGGCAGTTTTGGCGCTTGAGTGGGGTATTGAGCAGGCTTGCAAACTGTGTGGTGGCCGCAATGATATGCAGCGCGTCGTCGGCCGATTGATTGTTGACCGGATGAGGGCGGGCGCAGATCAAGCCGGCAGCATCGAGCTTGAGTAGGTCGGTAATTTGGCTCAGTACCTCGACGGCAAACTCGTGCAGTCCGCGCGAGCCCATCAAGGTGTTGCTGGCGCTAACAATCAGTTCGAGGCCGCGCCGACTGTCATTGATGGCGCAAATTTGCTCGTAGGAGCGAATCGCTGAAGTCACTGCCGTGTACAGCTTGGTGCGCGTGAGTTCAGACTTGGTTTTGTAATCGTTGATGTCGTAATCGCGAATTGCATCGATTTCCGGTGCGTAGCCAGGCTGGCCGGTGCGCAGAATGATGCGCACATCAGCCAGTTGCAGGGTGCTGCGGATATAACTGACCAATTGCAGGCCGGCGTCCTCTTGCTCCATCACGACATCGAGCAAAATAATCGCGATGTCGGATTCTTTTTGCAGGATGTCGCGCGCTTCGGCGGCCGAATAGGCATGCAAAAAACTCAGTGGACGATGCTGGATTTCCAAACTGCCGAGCGCAAAGGTGGTCGCCGAGTGGACATCGGGATCATCGTCGATGATCATGATGCGCCAGCTCGCTTGATTTGCTGTCAAAAACTCATCATGCTCTGGTTCATCCAGAAAGACCAGATCATCTGCGGTAGAGTGCATCGGTGAGTTCATCTGAAGTACGGCTCCATGCTCGGCATATATTCGCTACGGATAGGGCGATTTGTTGGTAGTTTGGAAGGTGCTGCTTTTAACGCAGATTTAATCCCTCCCTCGTAGTGGAACTATGACACTAAACGGCGCGCCAGCCAAGCTGCATTGTTCCTTCTTTGCCAAGAAAAAGCAATCGTCACCACTTTGCGCGCGCCTGCCGCGCGCCCGGCGGCCTTATGGCCCCCCCCCCCGGCGC